>NZ_JBHFKZ010000006.1:0-159506 GCF_042879375.1 Photorhabdus sp. RM323S | reverse complement strand
CAGGCCACCAAACTGGCGGCTAAAGGGGCAATGGATGTGGCGGCACAAGGCGGTTACTTGTACGCTCAGGCGATGGAAGAATCCAGTCACTATGAGAAAACAGAGACCACGCATAAGTGGTATGGCAAAAAGAAAACCATTAAACACACCCGTCATGATGTTACTAACAAAGTGACTGAATTTACCGCCGGCGGCGATATTAACCTGTTAAGCCGGGATGACAGCACCTATGAAGCCAGCAAAATCGCCGCCAATCAACATGCCAGACTGACCAGCACGCACGGTCAGGTTAATTTTAAAGCGGTAAACAACAGCACCTTTGCGCAAACGATTACCCATTCCAAAGGGTTCTACATCAAGCAGACAGATAAAGGTTACACCGAAAATACCTGGGTGCTTCCTGCTATTCATCTCGGTGGAAAACTCACCGTAGAAGCAGCCAACGGTGTCAGCGCTGATATCAAAGCTAAAAATGGTCAGTCATTACAAGCTGTCGTCTCCGTCTTCGGTAATACCCCGGAAACCGCCTGGTTGAAAGGACTGAATGAACGTCAGGATGTTCAATGGAACGTAGTCAAAGATGCGTATGACAGCTGGGATTATAAAAGCCAACACCTGAATCCGGTGGTTTCGGCGGTGATAGCGATTGCCGTGGCTACCGTGACGGCAGGCACAGGCATAACGGCTTCGGTGGCCGGGTCAGCAGCAGGCACGGCAGGTTCAGCGGCGACGGCAGCGGGGGCAACCGCCAGCACCGCGGCTACTGTGGGCTCAATGGCTTACGGTGCGACAGCTTCCGGCATGGCGGCACTGGCCTCTCAGGCGGCGGTCGCCCTGGTGGATAATCAAGGAGACTTATCTAAAACCTTAAAGGCCATGGGCAGCAGCGATACCGTTAAATCAACCATGACCTCCATGGCAATGGGCGGTGCATTGGCGGGTTTTGACACGGTGATGGGATGGGATAACGCAGCGAATGGCGCAAAACTGGATCCATCAAAGGCAACATTACCTTCCCTGAGCAACGGCGACTGGAGCAAAGTGGCTCAACGGGTTGCAGGCCAATCCATTATCGGTGCCAGTCTGGGGACAACGATTAATGGCGGCAGTTTTAAAGATAACTTCACCACCGCATTACTTGCCAATATCGGCAATCAGATGAATGCAGAAGGGGCCGGGCTGATTGGGGATAACGGGGACATTCTGGGTGTGCCCGGTAAAGCCCTTAGCCATGCAGTGGTCTCTGCCCTGGCGGCGGAAATGGGGGGCGGTGATGCCAAAGGGGCGGCTGTGGGTGCATTGGCCGCAGAACTGGCGGCAATTACAATGGAAAGCCGGCTATTTGAACCATCGTACAAAAATGAAGCCGAGCGGCAAATTCATCAGCTTCAGGAAGCGCTTACGGGTAATGAAGCCAAGACCCAGACAGCCAAACTTATCGGGGCGTTGTCAGGTGCCCTGATAAGTCATACACCGGAAGGTGCTTACAGTGCGGCTAACAGCGCAGAGCTTGTCTATCGTAACAACATGACTGAGCATATGTTGCATCAGTTATCGGTTGATAATCAAAAAGATATCCTGGCGGCAGAGAAAGGGGATAAATCGGCGGCAGAACGCGTTATTGCGCGACGTGATGCCGCGATAACCGTGACCGCAGTGGCCGCAGGCGGATATGCACTGGCTTATGGCGGTTATATACTGGTGGCCGGATCGGCTGAAATGGCAGCGGCAGGGCGTATTGCGCTTGAAGGGTGTAAGACTAATCCAGCTCTGTGCCTGAATAACGTGGGCATTTTTGTTGCGGATACTATTGCGCCAGAAGCGGCGGTTGGCACGGGCGTTTTAGCGACCGGAGCCGTAAAAATATTAGGCAATACCCAAGAAGGTGCGAAAAATCTGGCAGGAGAATTGAGGGATGCCTCAAAACCGCTGTTAAGCAATGCCAAACCTGATACCCATGCTGTAACTCGCTTGATTGAAAAAGAGAAGTTGTATGCTGGAAAGGGGACGACGACCATCACAACCCCAGAAGGTATCAGTTTCCAGATTAACCAGCCGAAGCATTTAGCGACTGTAGATGGTTTTTCTCAAAAATCAGGTATTAGTGGGGCACACAATGCTGATGCGTTTAATGCAGCAGTAAAACAATATAACGTAAAAATTGTAAGTGAAACACCTACAGGTGTGAAAGGTATTACACATATTGAATATAAAATACCAGCTAAACATCCTCAAACAGGTGAAATTACTCACTTCAAAGGTAATGGTTCAAAACCATTTGAAAAGACTATCTATGATCCTAAAATTTTTACTGATAAGAAAATGTTAGAGTTAGGTCAACAAGCAGCTACCAGTGGTTACAAACAAGCTATAGCTAGAGGCCAACAAGCATATGATGCTACAACAAGTGGTGTTACATTTAGGGTATATCTTGATAAGAAAACAGGTGGGATAAGTAACTTCCATCCAAAATAGGACATAATAAATGAAATTTTTATTTGAGCTACCTTATGATCATTCTAATTTTGATTGGATCATAAAAAGCTATTTTGATCTTATGTATAATGACAATCGTTTTTTAGATGCCGTAGAAAATATTATCCAAAAAGACTCTTTTATACTAGATGGTGTATATTGCTTTTTTCCTGACATAAATAGTTATGATGAAAATGAACATTTTGAAGGTGTTCAGTTTGCTGTTGGTTATCCACCAACTGATGAAGATACGATAACAATCAGTGAAGAAACCTGTTATCACTATGTCAGATTAGCCTGTGAAAAATATCTAAAACTTCATCCAGAAGATACCGATAAGGTTAATGAGTTACTGACAAAAATACCAAAGTAAAGTCAACTCTCCCCGATCATACGATCGGGGGGGGGGAATTATTTTTATTAACTTTTAGAACTGATACACAAGTTTAATAATTAACTGGTCATCTTCTATTTTAACAATCACCGGTCTATTAGCATAAAAACCTATCTGTTCCAGCCATCGTCCCTTAATGGTGATCTGCTGAAATGGCAGCGGCAGGGCGTATTGCGCTTGAAGGGTGTAAAACGAATCCGGCGCTGTGCCTGAATAATGTGGGGATTTTTGTTGCAGATGCCATTGCACCAGAAGCGGCGGTTGGCACGGGCGTTTTAGCGACCGGAGCCGTAAAAATATTAGGCAATACCCAAGAAGGTGCGAAAAATCTGGCAGGAGAATTGAGGGATGCCTCAAAACCGCTGTTAAGCAATGCCAAACCTGATACCCATGCTGTAACTCGCTTGATTGAAAAAGAGAAGTTGTATGCTGGAAAGGGGACGATTAACCAACAATACCTTAAAGAAATGTCTAAGAATGGTGTCAAATTTTCACCTGAAAATGTCTTAAGAGCTGAAAAGTTAGCTGATGGTAAAATAGTGTTTCTTGAGAAAGGTAATTCATCGGCGGGGCTTCAACATATTGTAGAACGCCATGCAAATGACTTTGCTAAAATAGGTGTTTCAGAATCACAAATACCAAATATAGTCATGGATGCTGTTTCTAAAGGAAAGGTTGTCGGTTATCAAGGAAAAGGTACTGGACGTCCGATTTATGAAATTACAATCAATGGACAAAAGCAACGAGTAGCAGTGACTACTGGCAGTAATGGCTTTATTGTTGGTGCTAATCCAGCAGGGAGTAAATAGATGGAAAGAATAAAATTAATGGTTGATTACGATTGTTATCCATTATGGCTTGATTCAGATGATGAGATTGGGAATATTGATCCTGATGTTTTACCAATTAGTGATTCTCTCAAAGAGGAATTAAATAATTGGTCTAAACAATATGATGAAACATTAAATTTGGATGACCCTTTAAGCTCTGGATTTTCAACCCCAGAAGCAGAAATAGTTTTTAAGGAAAAAGGTCAATATCTGCGAGAAAAACTACAAACTGAGTTGGGTAATGACTATGAAGTAGTATATCAATAATGATTACTAATCCCCCGATCGTTAGTGAACTATCCTCCCCCGAATGGTTAGACAAACATATAACATTCGGGGGGAAGTTCATCCAATCGGGGGCTATATTCTTCTATTTTTATGACAACCGGTCTGCCAGCATAAAACCCGAGTTGTTCCAGTCAGAGCCCTTTAAGAGTGAGTTGAGATCTGGACACTGATTAGGCTATCCCCCAGAAAGTGCTTACAGTGCAGAGCTTGTCTACTGTAACAACATGACTGAGCATATGTTGCATCAGTTATCGGTTGATAATCAAAAAGATATCCTGGCGGCAGAGAAAGGAGATAAATCGGCGGCAGAACGCGTTATTGCGCGACGTGATGCCGCGATAACCGTGACCGCAGTGGCCGCAGGCGGATATGCACTGGCTTATGGCGGTTATATACTGGTGGCCGGATCGGCTGAAATGGCAGCGGCAGGGCGTATTGCGCTTGAAGGGTGTAAGACTAATCCAGCTCTGTGCCTGAATAACGTGGGCATTTTTGTTGCGGATACTATTGCGCCAGAAGCGGCTGTTGGAACAGGCGTTTTAGCGACCGGAGCCGTAAAAATATTAGGCAATACCCAAGAAGGTGCGAAAAATCTGGCAGGAGAATTGAGGGATGCCTCAAAACCGCTGTTAAGCAATGCCAACCCTGATACCCATGCTGTAACTGGCTTGATGGAAAAAGAAGCGTTGTATATAGAGCGCAACTCGGCAACAGCGACTGTCAGCGCCGCAGAAACCGGTATTCAATGGGGCAAAGGTAATATGAAGCAAGGTATGCCTTGGGAGGATTATGTAGGAACACAGCTTCCTGTCGATGCCAGATTACCGAAGAACTTTAAAACTTTTGATTATTATGATGGTGTAACCAAAACGGCAGTTAGCGCGAAGTCAATGGATACTCAGACTATGGCAAAACTGACCAAGCCAAATCAGATATATAGCTCGCTTAAAGGAAATATTGATGCTGCTTCGTTGTTCAAGACTCATACTTTATTAGATAGGAAATTGAATACGGGAAACATCAGGGTGTTAAGGTCACAGTGACACAGGTGAAATGATGATATTCAACAAAGATCAGGATTATTGGGCTGGTTGCTACAGCACTAATGAGTTTTTACTTATTGAAACTTATTCTGGATTGGGAATGGTTGGGGTCGATCCTTTATTTCCCCGCCATCTACTTGCACCAGATGCTAATAATAAAGATATCGGTGAAACACTGATACAAGCTCTGTCAGATAGTCGAACATTAACTTCTCTTGATGAGCGTGTGGTTTTTTTTGATCTTGGAAAGGGAAAAGAGAGATATAACGAAAAAGTAGGTATGCTCATGGAGAGGTATGGTTATAAAACTAAACGCGCCTTATTCAATGGCATGAAAAACTGCACTATTCATTGTATTAATGGCTTAATAAGCATTGAGCCAAGCTACCACGAAAAGCTTGAAGCTTGGAGCGGTGATAGAATTAAAGAATCTGATTATGTTGTTCTTCTGATAGATAGTTCTTCGGAGGAAATTGGAGCAGCTCTTAGATTGGCTTTTAGTCGTTGTATCGGTTAAATCAAGATCCCAGCCATAAAAAAGCTGGGATTTTTTCCCTTTTTGGTTGTTCAGCAAGTTGTTTTCTTTTCGGTGATTAGTTATCTAAGGATAAAAAAACAGGTATCTATTAATACCAGATTTTGAAAAGGTACAGAGTAACTAAAACGGCTTATTCCCATCATGTTTAATGTATTTATCAATAATGCTATCCTTTGCTTATTTTACATTTAATTGTCCTGCCATAACCATTTAAAAGCACGAAAAAAGAGATATTAAAGCTTTTATATAAAAGACGGATTTAACTATAAATGCAGTTTTTTAAATGACGTTAATCATTAACAGAAAACTTAAAATAAATCAGCGAAAAAAAGAATGTTTTCCGAAAAAACAAAGAGGTGTATTTATACCACCAAGCTATTTACGGATTGATTTATGAAGATAAAAGACTTATAAAAACCGTTCATAATTGCCAGTAAAACAACGCCAGTAAAGATAAAAAGCGAATGTGATTAAACGTAAAACACAATATGCCATGATGATTAAACTTAATGAAAAGTAAGTATTAAAAGCAGTAAAAGCAACGGTTAAAATCTTATAATACTGATTAAAACCAGCAGTTTTAAAGATGGCTTTTAATAACAGTTTAAAATATCCCTATCATAAATCTATCAGTGAAAATGAGAAAAATAATTGGCTTTATTAATGCTTATATACCACGGATAAAAGGACAAAAAAGAATATGAATCGGTTAATCAGACAATTTTTTTCCAAAAACAACCGATTTTAATAATGTTTTCAACCGGTTAATAAACTTTTTCATAAACCAGTTAAATAGTCATTTATGGAAAACAGGAATAATAAAATACGCAAATAAATAACTTAACTGAATACGAGCTGGATGACTTACAGCGCTATTGTATTGAATTTATTATGTAATACCGTGATACATTAAATACATCCGTTTAAACTCGTTTTACACTATTTATCCCGTTTAATAGCATTGCTTTTCTATCGTTTGATTTAAATCATGTCTCTTTTTATACCTTAAATGTGATTTAACGCTAAAATCAACTTATGTCGTTATTTTTTCAAGCTTTTCTCAGAGTTTAAACCTTACCGAATTAACCTTTTTATCCATTTTTTATTGCGCTATTTCTTTATGGTTTACTTCGTAAAATAACGACTAGAAAGCTTTTGAATACCCATTTATTCAGATGGTGGATTCACATAATAAGTACAACATCGTTAATCTGGAAATAAACAGGTTAATAAGGAAAATAGTCAGTATTATTATTCATAATAAAAAAACCTCGTTATTTTCAACGAGGTTTGTCAGCGGTCTGAGACGGATATTTTATCCGTCTGTGGAATATCAATTAGTTTAATTCATCAACCAGAGTGATTGCACGGCCAATATAATTTGCCGGAGTCATTGCTTTCAGACGTATTTTCTCTTCTTCGGGTAAATCCAGCCCATCAATAAAGGTTTTCATTCCTTCAGCATTGACGCGTTTACCACGAGTGAGCTCTTTCAGCTTTTCATAAGGCTTTTCGATACCGTAGCGACGCATGACGGTCTGGATAGGTTCAGCAAGGACTTCCCAATTTTTATCCAGCTCATCTAGCAGATGCTGTTCATTGACTTCCAGTTTATTTAAGCCTTTCATTGTGGATTGATAAGCAATCAGAGCATATCCCAGACCAACGCCAAGGTTACGTAATACGGTTGAGTCAGTCAGATCACGCTGCCAACGGGAGACCGGTAACTTGTTTGCCAGATGACCAAGTACGGCATTTGCCAGCCCCAGATTACCCTCAGAGTTTTCGAAATCAATCGGATTGACTTTGTGCGGCATCGTAGAAGAACCAATTTCGCCAGCAACCGTTTTCTGTTTGAAATGGTTGAGTGCAATATAACCCCAAATGTCACGGTTGAAATCGAGCAGGATCGTATTGAAACGGGCGACGGTATCAAACAATTCGGCAATATAATCATGAGGTTCGATTTGAGTCGTGTAAGGATTCCATTTGATACCCAGTGAAGTCACAAATGTTTCACTGAACTGGTGCCAGTCAACCTGCGGGTAAGCAGCTATATGAGCATTATAGTTACCTACTGCGCCATTGATTTTGCCTAATATTTCGGTTTGCTCCAGTTGGCGATACTGGCGCTCCATCCGGTGAGCAACGTTGGCAAACTCTTTACCCACAGTGGAAGGTGTGGCCGGTTGACCGTGAGTACGGGACAACAGCGGCAAATCCCGATATTCAGCCGCCATTTTTTTTATGGTGTCAATTATCTGACGCCATTGTGGCAAAATGACTTCTTCACGGGCTGTTTTCAGCATCAGTGCATAAGACAGATTATTAATATCTTCAGAAGTACAGGCAAAGTGGATAAATTCGGCAACTTTATGCAGCGCCGACACATCTGCAACTTTCTCTTTCAGAAAATATTCCACTGCTTTGACATCGTGGTTAGTCGTGCGTTCGATCGTTTTGATACGCATTGCATCCTGTTCATTGAAATTGGCGATAATTTCATTCAGGTAAGCGTTTGCGTCCGTATCAAAAGCGGGAACTTCTTTAATTTCAGCACATTCTGCCAGTTTTTGCAGCCAACGTACTTCAACTTGCGTGCGGAATTTCAGTAAGCCAAACTCACTAAAAATGGCACGTAATGCGCTGACTTTATCGCCGTAGCGGCCATCAATCGGAGAAACAGCAGTCAGTGAGGATAATTCCATTGGTAGCAACTCCCGGATTTTATTTAACAATGAGCAAGAATATCTTTCGCCTGTTGGAGCAGGCGTTGACGAGAAAACATTAATTGCCAGCGACTACCGCCAACTTGCTGCCATAAGACAGCACAACGGACCCCTGCCAGCAGAATAGCCCTGACTTTCGCTTGTACCAGTGGATTGCGCAGAACATCAGGGGAACCTGTCACCTGGATCCTTGGGCCTAATGGGCTGACAATATCAACATAAATACCGGCCAACGCATTGAACATGCCTTCTGACATGGGTTCAAAATAAGTCTGTTGGCGCTCTAACTGGTTAATACGGTTGCCAAGTGCGTTGGAAGCGTCCCGATTGTCATTCAGGCGGCGTTCCAGTACCATCAGGCTTAACATATAGCGGGTAATATCGGCAGAAAGACTACTGTTAGAGCCATTGAACATCCCTAGCATGGCATCCAGCCCAATTTGCAGATTGCGTTCATGTTTGCCAAACACATCTAAAACAGATGCTGGGTTGGTGTTCAGAATGCTATTAACCATAGTTGCAACCGCATCGGTATCACACTGGTTTTCGTGAGCAAGTTGCTGGACCAGACGACTTGACTGGCAAATTCCCGCCAGAGCCAGTGTAATGTTGTAATAATTCTTTGCCACAATTACTCCTGCAAACGTTGTTCAATCACGCCACCGCCAAGACAAATTTCCCCCTGATAAAAGACGGCTGACTGGCCAGGGGTGACTGCGGCGACAGGGTTAGCAAAACGGACTTCTATTTTGTCTTCGTTTATTGGTGTGACAGTGCAAGGAATATCCTGCTGGCGATAACGTGTTTTAACTACGCAGCGGATTTCTTCTGTCAGTGGTTGTCTGTCAATCCAATGAAGCTGTTGAGCAATAAGGCCGGCAGACATCATACGGGGGTGTTCGTGTCCCTGAGCTACGATCAGAATGTTATTTTGAACATCTTTGTCTATGACATACCACGGTTCTTCACTGCCTTCTTTAGTTCCGCCGATCCCCAAGCCTTTACGTTGACCCAGTGTGTGGTACATCAGCCCCTGATGCTCGCCAAGAGTTTCTCCATCTACCGTCATAATTGGCCCCGGTTTGGCGGGCAAATAACGGCCAAGGAAATCACGGAATTTGCGCTCACCGATAAAACAGATACCCGTGGAATCTTTTTTCTTTGCCGTCACCAAACCGATTTTTTCAGCGATACGACGAACTTCCGGTTTTTCCAATTCACCGATAGGAAATAAGCTTTGCGCAATTTGCTGGTGGCTCAGGGTATATAAAAAGTAGCTTTGGTCTTTATTGTTATCGAGCCCACGCAATAATTGGCTCTTACCGTTAATATCCTTGCGGCGGACATAATGACCTGTAGCGATATAATCCGCCGCTAAATCTTCAGCGGCGAATTCCAGAAATGCTTTAAATTTAATTTCTTTGTTGCATAGAATATCTGGGTTAGGGGTTCTGCCGGCTTTATATTCAGAAAGGAAATGCTCGAAAACATTATCCCAATATTCGGCAGCAAAATTGACGGTATGAAGTTCAATACCCAGTTTATTGCAAACGGATTGAGCATCGGCCAGATCAGTCGCGGCTGAACAGTACTCTTTATCATCGTCCTCTTCCCAATTCTTCATGAACAAGCCAGCCACTTGATAACCTTGCTGTTGCAGCAGGTATGCGGAAACGGAGGAATCTACACCGCCGGACATGCCGACAATGACTTTTTTCTGGCTGTTATCTGACATGGGAATCTCACTGGAGAAAAAAACAAGCGCCGTACTTTAACACGTTGTAAACGGGGGTGCATTAAACTCATCACTGTTTTGCTATTAATTAACCGGAGAGACATAGCTATCCAATAGGGTGATAGGATGTTTTTCATTTCGCAGGTAACAGCGGATACTTTCTGCGACGAGTGGTGAACGCAGACGATCACTCTTTAATATTTGTTCTGCCGTAACCCAGTGGCAGCAGTCAATATCACTGTCCTGTGGATGGGGAGCTGTTTGCTGTTCCATTTCGATCAGAAACAGAAAGCGGATAAAGGGTGTGCTGTCTGGTGCAACCCACTGATAAATTTTCAGCAGCGCTTGTGGTTTAGCCCGGATACCGGTTTCCTCCCATAATTCACGCTCTGCTGCCTGCAATAGCGTTTCATCCGCTTCAAGATGACCTGCGGGTTGATTCCATAATGCTTTGCCATTAATTGTCTCTTCAACCACCAGGAATTTATTCTGGGCATGGACAACACAGGCAACGGTAACGTGATGGTTAAACAAAATCGATCTCCTTCCATTCACCGGGTTTCATCTCGTCTAATTGCCAGTTTCCCAGACTAAAACGGATCAGCCGAAGTGTAGGGAAACCAATATGTGCTGTCATTCTGCGCACTTGGCGGTTTCGACCTTCGTAAAGTGTTATTTTTAACCAGCTCACAGGAATGCTTTTACGTTCACGAATCGGTGGATGACGATTCCAAAGCCATGTGGGTTCATGAACTAACTCGGCACCTGCGGGCAAAGTAGGCCCATCCTTTAAAATAATACCGCCCCGCAGTTTATCGAGTGAAGCTTCATCCGGAACGCCTTCGACCTGAACGTAATAAACCTTGGCGGTTTTTTTATCCGGTTGAGTCAGATGTGCCTGAAGTTTACCGTCATTAGTCAAAATCAATAATCCTTCACTGTCACGATCCAAACGTCCGGCGGCATACACATCGGGGAACGGGATAAAATTTTTCAGTGTTGTTCTGCCCATTTCATCGGTGAACTGGGGCAAGACATCGTAAGGCTTGTTAAATACCAACACCCGGCGAGGCCCTGTTGGTTTTTTGACAGAATGTGATATTTTTCTGTGGCTGAATCGGTTAAGTTTGTGTTTTTTAACAGAGAAATTTGTCATCATAGATCACTAAGCGAAATGGGGTCGGTATTATACATTAGTCTGCTATCGATTGGCGTTTGCAGAATATTCAAGTAGTATTGACAGGTCCCTTACAAAAAATTAACAAGGTATTACGCTTACTTGAAAGGAGAGGTTAATGGAAAGCAAAGTAGTTATTCCGGCGGAAGGTAAAAAAATAACAGTCGACGCTAAAGGTAAACTGGTTGTTCCGAATAACCCGGTCATCCCTTATATCGAAGGGGATGGGATTGGTGTCGATGTTACCCCTGCAATGTTGAAAGTTGTCGATGCAGCGGTTCAGAAAGCCTATAAGGGTGAGCGTAAAATTTCCTGGATGGAAATCTACACCGGTGAAAAATCTACTCATGTATACGGTAAAGATGTTTGGTTGCCGGATGAAACTCTGGATCTGATCCGTGAGTACCGCGTCGCCATCAAAGGCCCTCTGACGACGCCGGTTGGTGGTGGTATTCGTTCTCTGAACGTGGCATTGCGTCAGCAATTAGATCTGTATGTCTGTCTTCGTCCTGTTCGTTACTACCAGGGAACGCCAAGCCCGGTTAAACAACCTGAACTGACCGATATGGTGATCTTCCGTGAAAACGCAGAAGATATTTACGCCGGTATCGAATGGAAAGCAGGCTCTGCGGAAGCGGATAAAGTGATTAAATTTCTGCAAGACGAAATGGGCGTGAATAAAATCCGTTTCCCACAGCAGTGTGGTATTGGTGTGAAACCCTGCTCTGAAGAAGGCACTAAACGCCTGGTTCGTGCTGCTATCGAATACGCGATTGATAATGACCGTGAGTCTGTCACGCTGGTTCATAAAGGCAACATTATGAAGTTCACCGAAGGGGCTTTCAAAGACTGGGGTTACCAGCTTGCGCGTGAAGAGTTTGGCGGTGAACTGCTGGATGGCGGTCCTTGGGTGAAAATTAAGAACCCGAAAAATGGCAAAGAGATCATTGTTAAAGATGTAATCGCAGATGCTTTCTTGCAACAGATTCTGTTGCGTCCTGCTGAATATGACGTTATCGCCTGTATGAACCTGAATGGCGATTATATTTCTGATGCACTGGCTGCTCAGGTTGGTGGTATCGGTATCGCTCCGGGGGCAAATATCGGTGATGAATGCGCTCTGTTTGAAGCAACTCATGGTACAGCACCTAAATATGCGGGTCAGGATAAGGTGAACCCAGGTTCGGTTATTCTTTCCGCTGAGATGATGTTGCGCCATATGGGGTGGACAGAAGCTGCTGATCTCATCATTAAAGGCATGGAAGGCGCGATTGCTGCGAAGACCGTCACTTACGATTTCGAGCGCTTGATGGAAGGCGCGAAGCTGCTGAAATGCAGTGAATTTGGTCACGCTATTATCCAGCATATGTAATCCGTGATCTTCTGAAAACTTCACGGTAGCTGATGTTTCCGTGGAGTTTTCTTGTTTCTTGAAACTTTTGCTATAGAACTCTCATAAAATAGCCATAAAAAACGTATTTGTTTATATTGCTATGATTTGTCAATTTTCCCTTATCATCATGTAGTTACCTGTTGTTTTTACACGTTTATGTCCTAATGATTGTATTGGAAAGATTCAAGTACCTAAGTGCGATGTTTTGTTGTTTTTGTTGAATGCAAAATTTTGCAAGTCACATATGCCAGAGTGTATACTGAGATTAATATTTGTTCTGTTTGATATTGAGGGGGAAAGATGAGTGACTCAGATGATAAAAAAATAGAGTTCAGCACGAGTGATGTGTTAAATGCTCTCTTGCATCGAGGGCAGAATATGCAACATCTTGCAACTCAGGAAAGTGTTGATAATCTGCGCCGTGAGAATGAGGCTAGCTTTACGTCACTTAAATCCGATATTAACCAGCGGTTTGAGGCTATGGATAAAGCCCTTAACCAACGATTTGAAGCTGCGGATAAAGCTCTTGATCAACGATTTGAAGCTGCGGATAAAGCTCTTGATCAACGATTTGAAGCTCTGGATAAAGAGTTTAATCAACGATTCGGATCTATGGATAAAGGTGTTAACCAACGATTCGAGTCTGTGGATATGCGTCTTAGCAAACTTGAAGGTAAATTTGATCGTCTTCAGTGGTCTATTGTTGCTGCGACGCTGGCGTTTCTTTTTAAAGAATATATTTTTAAGGCGGTTGCTCTTATCCAGTAATCAATTGTTTTTTTTGACTTTATTATTTTTTCTTCTTCATTCTCTTCTGCTACGGTGCCTTACCAGTTTATATCGGAATGGTACTGTAGCTGCATCTGTAACACGTCATATGGGCCGGATAATAAGTAGAGTATGACCTTCCTTAGCGGGTTAGCAAGCTGTTAAGGGTGATTTTAGCGGGGGGAATGCGACGCTATAGGGCGTCATTTTTATTTCAGTTTGGTCTGATGACCGATAAGTAAACATAGAAGTTAAAACTGGATAGTTAATTTAATAGCTTGTAAAAATCTTTATGATAGATGTGACTAAGTAAAAACCGCTAACGGGAGTTTGTTCTCCCGCCGTTTTTATAACTGTAAATATAGTACTTATTGTATAATATTTGAATTGTTATGATTTAGTTATTATTTTCCTTATTAAGGATTTTTTCATATTCCTCCCAAACGACAGATAATGGTGAACTTAAGCAACAAATGGATATTGAACCCCCTGATGGAGGGTGGTATTCATATTTAGATCTCCCACGATAGACTCTTATAGGTAAATTGTTATCAGTAGGATTCTTCCTTTTTCTTCTTAACGTCATTCATAACCTCAACGTATATTGTTTAAATTATGGATTGAGAATAAAAGTGAGATATTTTTGCAATATTAACTTCATAAACATGTTTTTTTTGTAAAAGATAACAAATGAAAATATTAGCAGTAGATAATAAAAGATCCAGTTTTATGTTGCATATAAGAGAAGTTTTTTCATATTTTTTATGAAATTAATTTCATTTAGAAATAATATCTAATTGAAATTAATATATAATGTTAAGTTAGTATGAAATAAATATTGGTTGTGGCTATGTATAGTTGAGTTAAGTACATTGTTTTACCGATTAATGGGATTGTAATTAATCGTGAAAATATTAGTTTTGGAGAATTTTGATGCTTAAAAGTAAAGAAGTTGTTAAAATAAATATTGAGCGAGATTTTAGCAAAAAACATTGCAAACCCTCTAAATTGGAAAACTTGTTCGATAGTATGGAAAGCAGTCACTTAGGCTATCTTTTCCTAGTTATATTAATGAATTGCTGAGTTGAGTTTTTTGTCGGTGATTTAACCAACCATTGACAGATAATCGAATTTGTATTTATGCACTGGAAAGCTACCAGATAATTGTTATTTATTTCCCTCAGACGACCAGAGAGTGGTCCGATTATTTTATAAAAAAGATCTTGCTGTATCAGTTCTATTGTAATTTAACTTTAATTCATGTGCGGGAATATTGGGCAGTAACTTTACAGAAAATCCAGTAATAGCAGAGATTGGATATATATTCAGATAGTCAAAAAATAAGCGGGAATGTGTTAATTGTGACCATATAAAGAAGTGCAGAGTGTTCGTTAAAAACTTTTAATGTTAATTATAACTTAACTCAAATAATCAAAAGAAAAATATCATTTATTCTTTTGATTTGGTAAACCTATAGTTGCAGGGCAGTTATAGATTTACCTTTTTATTAGTTTTTTGAATGTTGTTTATTCATTGGGATGATATTTCAGGCATTAGCATAGGATATTGATATTTCATTGTGATTTGATGGGAGATAGTGAGTTATCTTTTTGATTTTTAATGTTTTATAGGATGGGTATCACTATGCGAAATTTTTTTAAATTAATGACGATTTTTTTCTTAAAGCTGATAATCTGCTCACAAAATTAA
This sequence comes from Photorhabdus sp. RM323S, assembly GCF_042879375.1. Taxonomy (NCBI): domain Bacteria; kingdom Pseudomonadati; phylum Pseudomonadota; class Gammaproteobacteria; order Enterobacterales; family Morganellaceae; genus Photorhabdus; species Photorhabdus sp. RM323S. The sequence continues at coordinate 144,426 of NZ_JBHFKZ010000006.1, read as the reverse complement.
CCACAATATCTTATTTTTGAATCTTTTTTCTTGATATTAATTGCTTGTTGATTTAATTAAAATGCGATTCACAAAATGGGAGGTATAGATAATGGCGTGTATGAAGTTACTGGCGGGCAATAGTTGATAGAATGGCATAACCTATTAACTATCGGCTAAGAAACAGGACATCAAACATTCATTTAATCTGATGGGCAATGTAAAAAGGTCAGTAAACATTACACATTAATTTCAAACTTGTGTTACATTTATAGCGTTTTTCTGACCAGTATCTCTGCGTTTTTTTTAAACGGCATTGCGTTAGTTGTTAATTATAAAGGCATATTAAGCGCAATGAATTCTGCCGGATACGGTTTTATGGTCAGACTAGGTTTGCTAATTTAAGGGGAAAAACATCTTGACGGAACTAATTAACTTTTTTAACAACATCCTTTGGGGCTCCGTACTGATTTATCTTCTTCTTGGGGCCGGTGTTTACTTCACTATATGTACGGGTTTTATACAGATACGCCACTTTGGGCATATGTTTTCAGTATTGAAAAACAGTAAAAAATCTGACAGTGCAGGTATTTCATCATTCCAGGCATTGTGTACCAGTTTAGCTGCACGGGTAGGTACGGGTAATCTTACCGGCGTGGCAATCGCCTTGACGGCGGGTGGGCCTGGTGCCATTTTTTGGATGTGGGTTGTTGCCTTTATTGGGATGGCGACTTCTTTTATTGAGAGCACACTTGCCCAGCTGTACAAGACAAAAGACGATAAGGGGAATTACCGTGGTGGCCCGGCCTATTACATGGAAAAAGGGCTTGGGGTACGCTGGATGGGCATTATGTTCTCCATATTCCTTATTATTGCTTTTGGTCTGGTATTTAATGCTGTCCAGGCAAATTCAATTGTTCAGGCTGCTGCTTTCGCGTTTAATTTTAATCCGTTATATGTCGGTATTGGTCTGGTGATCCTGAGTGGGGTCATTATTTTTGGTGGCTTACGCTCTATTGCCAGAGTTGCAGAACTGGTTGTTCCTTTTATGGCGACAGCTTATCTGATCCTGGCATTTTGGGTTGTTGGGCATAATTTTGAACGAATGCCAGAAGTGTTTGCATTGATCTTCAAAAGTGCATTTGGTTTACATGAAGCGGTTGCAGGAACCGTTGGTTACGGTGTTGCTCAGGCGATGACGCAAGGCGTTCAACGGGGGCTGTTTTCAAATGAAGCGGGGATGGGGTCAGCTCCTAATGCAGCCGCATCTGCATCTCCATATCCTCCTCATCCGGCGTCTCAGGGGTATGTGCAAATGCTGGGTGTCTTTATGGATACGCTCGTTATCTGTAGTGCTACCGCTGTTATCATCCTTTCATCGGGTGTGCTTGATGGCAATATTGAAGGGATCAGTGGAATAGAGCTGACTCAGCGGGCATTATCCTCAGCTGTCGGTGATTGGGGATCTGAGTTTATCGCGTTAGCTATCTTCTTCTTCGCTTTCACATCAATCATTGCGAATTATGCTTATGCTGAAAGCAATATCGTCTTTCTTGAACGTAATCATACTGCGGGTCTGGTGATCCTCCGTCTGGCGGCATTAAGTATGGTGATGTTTGGTGCGTTGGCTGAATTGCCTTTAGTTTGGAAAATGGCTGATTTATCTATGGCATTGATGGCAATTACCAATCTAACCGCTATTTTGTTACTTTCCGGCGTCGCATTTAAACTTGCAAGAGATTATAACCAGCAGAGACGTGCCGGTAAGCTACCGACATTCGATATCAATCAATATCCGGAGATTCAGCAAAAGGTTGAAGTTGGTATTTGGGAGGAAACAGCCAGTCGCGCCCACGCGAATCAAGTGACCGAGCACAAGTGAGATACCAGACAGAAGGTATAGTTAATAATATTTAATGATATAACAACTGATTACCTTTTACGTTTCGCTTGTTATTTTTGCCTTATTCCTATCTAAATTATGGGAATAAGGCATTTTCTTTGGTGTTCTATATCAAGAATAAAGCTGATAATTTTATAAAAAAAGCATACAAAACATAAAATTTATTTTGTATTCATTTGATTTCTTTGTGTTATTATCTTACTTTCAATTAATAGGTGGGACAGGGAGATGATGAAGAAGATCATATTGGTTGGCTTATTTATGTTATTGGCCGGGTGTTCCAGCCAGCGTCATCTGGAAGATCGGGGCACTTATAAAGTGGATAGCTCTTTTCCTTCGAAAAGTCAGAATGACAGAGTAAGATTTTTGGTGTTCCATTATACTGCTGTCAATGATGAGGATTCTTTACGTATATTAACGCAGGACGGAGTCAGTGCCCATTACTTGATCCCGTCATTACCGAATGATGTACGCGGGAAGCCGGTCATTTTGGAATTGGTTCCCGAGGGCAAGAGAGCGTGGCATGCTGGTGTCAGTGGATGGAATGGTCGCAAAGATTTAAATGACACATCAATTGGTATTGAAATTGTCAATAAAGGATTTACGGAAAGGTTACTTGAGAGAGAGTGGTATCCGTTTAATGAGCAGCAGATCGATCTGTTAACGCGTTTGGCGAAAGATGTTATCCAGCGTTATGACATTGAACCTGTCAATGTTATTGGTCACAGCGATATTGCACCGCTGAGAAAATCTGATCCAGGTAAACTTTTCCCTTGGAAGAACTTGGCTGAACAAGGTATCGGTGCATGGCCTGATGATGCAACCGTTGAAAAATATATGGCTGGCAGAAAATGGAATGACATGGCTTCTGTTGCGTTAATACAGAAAACATTAGCTAAATATGGCTATACCATTCCACAAACGGGTGTACTTGATAAAGATACCCTTAAAACAATCAGTGCATTCCAGATGCATTTCAGACCAGATGACATCAGTGGTAATCCTGATGCGCAAACTGAGTCAATAGCTCTGGCTTTGGTTGAGAAATATAAAGGGTAGTTTGTCGCATTTAGTAAGATCGTGCCATAAAAGGAACTTTATTAGGGTGACTTTTATGGCATAGCTTCTCGATAATTAGCTCGATAAAACTTTCATAGTTCGCTTTTCTGGTTCCTTTTCACGTTGTTTTTAATCTGTAATCACAGATTATTTCGGCAATGATTAATCAAGAATTTCCACTGTCTTGATGCCAGATCTCTTTCATCATGATTTTTTGTAATTAAATTATTTTAACAAAGCAGTCTTCAAACGGGATTGTAGAAATCCGGTCATAGTTGAATAATAAAATGCTCAGTAATGATGCAATGTATATAAATAATCGTCGTTTTATTTTATAACGACGATTACGATCTTAAGTCATAGTCAGATGAAATAACGTTTTTTTTGAGATATAAAGTAGATATTATCTTTTATTATCGTTTTTTCTTGCCGGGAGAGTAAATGCAAGAATGATCCCTACCAGGCTGATAAATGGTGAATAGTTCATTATTTTGTCAGAAAGATAGTTTGGTAAGACACTGCATAGATAGATAAAAATAGATATTGACCAGCCATATAACCCCGCTTCATTAAATCTGAAAGCGGTTTTCATGATTAAATAATAAATAGTGGCGAAGGAGCACATTGCCCATATGCCAATAGAGATCATGTACAGCCATACGGATAATCCATATTGCATATAAGCGGCATAATTGTTTTCTGCCAGATAACCAGAGAGAAAAATCAGCATTCCCAGGATAACTGCCGCTGTAATAAAGTTAATAATATAATCTTTCCTACTCAGTTTTTGTCTGAAATAGTTTTTTATTGAGCTAACTAGAGAATCATCCATAAATAACAGTCAGGTAAATAAGCATAGAACAGATAATAACTGATCTAATGATGGTATGAACAGAAAAAGATAAGTCAGATATTAGATGAAAATATTTTAAAAGTCATTCTACACTTTAATATGTGGGAATAAGGTGATGATTGTTAAATTATATGATAGTTTGTGTTTTTTATGATTTCTCTGGTGTTTCAGTCATTCTTTGGAGAACCCGACAAATGATTATTCGTTTATCTAAGATTTTGATGGTCTGTGCAATCGGGCTGTTTGCTACATTGGTCGCTTTTGGCAATATCACAGACTATGGCACTAATTTCGTGTTTGTACAGCATGTATTAATGATGGATACCATTTTCCCTGATGCGACCATCACCTATCGTGCAATCCATTCACCGGTACTACATCACATTGGTTATACTGTCATTATTTCTTTAGAAATGTTAACCGCAGTGTTATGTTGGATTGGTGGTATTCGTTTACTGGCGAATTTAAAATCTAATGCTGCTGTCTTCAATAAAAAGAAAGCTATTGCGATAGCTGGCCTGACGCTGGGGTTCCTGACTTGGCAGGTGGCATTTATGTCAATTGGGGGTGAATGGTTTGGGATGTGGATGTCTAAACAATGGAACGGTGTGTCCAGCGCTTTCCGTTTCTTTGTCACTATCATTCTGGTATTGATTTATTTGATACAGCGTGACAGGGAACTAGATCAAGAATAAATATGAGGATAGATGTGAAAACAAGGATCGAACAACATAAAGCGACAATATTCGGATCAATTGTCTGTTGGTTAGCGACCACAACCAAATAATACCTGTGAAGTCAGTGATATCAGGAATAGGTATGAGATGGGGTTCCTTTAGATAATAAATTGCTTTACAAGAATTTATTTATAGCTATTGCGACTCCATCTTGTTCATTTGTAGTTGTAATAAACTGAGCGATATCTTTGACACCTTGTTCGGCATTACCCATTGCAACACCAACCGCGGCGAATTCGATCATAGCTAGGTCATTATTGTGGTCACCAATACACATAATTTTATCTCTGGTGATACCGAGATGATCAGCAATGGTTTTGACAGCAGTACCTTTATTCACTTCTTTGCTGAGAATTTCCAGAAAATAGGGGCTGCTTTGAATCAGTGTATAGTGTTTATGAGCTTCGGCAGGAATGAAGTTGATGGCATCACTGAGAATATTAGGGTGGTCGATCATCATCAATTTAGTAAAGTGCATCTCACTGTTCATTTCATTGACAGGACAATAAATTAGCGGTGTGTCAGTGAGAAAAGCTTCTCTGACGGTATATGGGCTGATATCACGATTAGCGGTGTATATTTTATTGAATTCTAAAGCGTGAAGATGAACGCCGATTTCGCGGGAGAGCGATTCAAAAAATAGATAGTCCTTAAAATCCAATAAATTTTCCAGCAAGTGTTCACCATTATACGCCTGATGGACAACACTACCATTATTGCTGATGCAGTAACTGTTGATTTCGTCCAGCTCTAATTCCTGTAAATATCGCTGGATACCGGTAAAAGGCCGGCCAGAAGCCAAAACAATATGAACGCCTTGCTTTTTGGCTTGATAAATAGCTTGTTTGACTGGAGGAGTGATCTGATGGCCCTCGTTCAGTAACGTGCCATCAAGATCAATGGCGATCAATTTTATTGACATATCTCTCTCCTGAAAGTCTGGCAGCTTGATTGTGGTATGGCTACGTTTGTTGGGTAATTACCCGTTTACAAGGCACTTTCTGGTTGCCGTGTCATGCACAATTGGTGGCGGAATGCAGAGGTAGTTTAACCTCCAGCGCAATATCTGGATTCTGCCGGAAATCATAGGGCGTTATGCCATACTCTTTGCGAAACATATAAGTGAAATGAGATTGTGAGCCAAAGCCAAAATCCAGTGCGATATCAAAAATAGGCAAAGTGCTGTTTCTTAAAAGATGAACAGCGCCGGCCAGACGTCGCTGGCGGATATATTTGCCAAGAGAAATTCCGGTAACTTCCTTGAATATTTTCTGCATGTGCCAAAGCGAATAGCCGGAGTAAGCAGCCAGTTCTTCCAGATGGATTACCCGGCCAAGGTGATTCTCAATCCATTTACTGAGAGCGTATACAAGTGCTAAGTGATTATCCTGTGGCATTAACAATTTTGTTCTGGTTGAAGGTGAAAGGGAGTATACACAACTTTTTCTATTTTTTCTAAAGATGACAAAGTGTTGACATAGCGATTCAAATTATAACTAAATGTGATAATTGATTTTTTTGTTCTGGTGAATAGAATCCACGCAATGGGTATTTGTTTAAATTCGTTTTGGTACATTGCTGTCATAAAACTGTGAGCCAGTACGGTTTTTTCACAACGGAAAGCATGAGATGAATATTTTTCCTGTTGCACTATTGTAGAATATCATTTTCCAACTTTATTCTTAATATATTGCGTACTGACCGAACTTGAAGGAAACAGAATTGGACATAAAAAAAACCATTGCAATCTTAGTATTACTTGGAATATGTCTGTTCTTGTATCTGTTAGCTTTGGATAGCTACTGTGATCAGGGTGAAAAGTTTGATTCAGGTACTTGTTTTGTGACCCGGTATCTGCCTTTCTGATTAGTTGCTGATACTCATCAGCCATTTTCCCATCATGTATCTGTGCTAACATATGCCTTCAATATCCACCCTTTAAAGCTAGTGTTTTGTTTGCTTTAAATAAAGCAGATAAATGGGAAGCGGTTGTTTTCCCACTAATAATAAAATAAAAGTTGCAGCAAGAGGAAAAGATGGCAGAACAATCGCAGGGATCAACACTTAAACGCGGTCTAAAAAACCGGCATATTCAGCTTATTGCTTTGGGGGGGGCAGTCGGGACAGGGTTATTTCTCGGTATTGCGCAAACCATAAAAATGGCAGGTCCCTCCGTAATTTTAGGCTACGCTATCGCAGGCTTTATCGCATTTCTGATTATGCGTCAGTTGGGGGAGATGGTGGTTGAAGAGCCTGTAGCGGGGTCGTTTAGTCATTTTGCTTATAAATATTGGGGGGATTTTCCCGGTTTTTTATCAGGCTGGAATTACTGGATGATGTTTACTCTGGTCGGAATGGCAGAGTTGACGGCGGTAGGGATGTATATTCATTACTGGTGGCCTGATATTCCTACTTGGGTTTCTGCTACGGTATTCTTTGTCCTAATCAATACGGTAAATTTAATTAATGTCCGGTCATATGGTGAGACAGAATTCTGGTTTGCTATCATTAAAGTGACAGCAATTATCTGCATGATTGTTTTTGGCGCTTACCTGTTGGCCAGCGGTAATGGCGGCCCACAGGCCAGTATTGCTAATCTTTGGCAATATGGCGGTTTTATGCCTAATGGGATCTCCAGCCTTATCATGGCAATGGCTGTGATTATGTTCTCTTTTGGTGGGTTGGAACTGGTTGGTATTACCGCTGCGGAAGCGGAAAATCCACGTATCAGTATTCCCAAGGCAACCAATCAGGTGGTATACAGAATATTGATTTTCTATATTGGTTCTCTGACCGTGTTGTTGTCGCTTTATCCATGGGGCAATGTTATTGAAGGTGAAAGCCCATTTGTCATGATTTTTCATAACCTGGATAGTTTCTGGGTGGCTAATGTTCTGAATGTTGTTGTTCTGACTGCCGCATTGTCCGTTTATAACAGCGGTGTATATTGTAACAGCCGGATGCTGTACGGTTTAGCAAAGCAAGGTAATGCACCTGGAATGCTGAAAAAAGTTAATGAGAGTGGTGTTCCTACCAAAGCAATCGTGATGTCTGCATTGGCTACGTCAATTGGTGTCTTGATTAACTATGTTATGCCGGGTAAAGCATTTGAATTATTGATGGCGCTGGTGGTGACAACACTGGTTATTAACTGGGTTATGATCTGTATGGCGCATTTAAAATTCCGGGCAAAGAAAGTTAAAGAGGGGGTAGAACCTTCATTTAAAGCATTCTGGTACCCGTTTAGTAACTATCTATGTCTGGTTTTCCTGGTCTTTATACTGGTCATTATTTTGATGATGGACAGTATTCGTATTTCAGTCATTCTGATGCCATTTTGGATTGGTATTTTATGGCTCGGGTTTCTCATATCCCATTCCCGTAATAATAAAATGGAAACCATGAACCAGGGATAACCTATACTTGGATTATCTCGATAAGGATACCAGGCTGATGTCACCTACAGCCTGGTATTTGTTATCTGGTTACCATTGCCAGCGTAACCAGGCGAAGAGAACGTTACCGTTATTATATGTACCGGGAATGTATGTCCCCTGAAACGATAACCGATCGTATTCTATGGAGAATAGCGGTAGTGGGAGTGGGATAGGGACATAGTAATAATCATGGCGGGCTGTGACACTTAAAGTGAAACCAATACCCATTCGGAAGCCATCTAAATCACCGGGTATCCACATTTTCTGAAACCCATAACCAATGATGGGTTCCAAACGGTTATGAGAATCCATAAAAGCCATAGCATAGAGAGAATGCCAGTCATTGTCTTCGTCGTAGCGGTATTTACCATAACCAAAACCCCAGGGCCGCTCATTATATTTGTCAATTTTTTCTTCATCGTAGGTAAATCTGTTATGCCAGGTAATTACCGGCAGATAAAGTTCATTGCTGGGGGTATCCCAAGTGAGAGCAACATTATTGCTAAATTTTCCCCATAAACTGTCTGAACTGTTGCTATAACTGGTCTGTGTATGGGATTCCGTGGTTGTTAATGATTGATTGGTAGTATTTGCCGTTGTTGCAAACACTGTCTCAGATGAGATGAAAAAAGTTACTGATAGGGCACAGGCTGCGGTTAAATCAAACTTCATTATTTATTGCTCCAATTCCCCGGCGACATAAATTGGGAAGATCCTTTGCATCACGAAAAATATGACAAACATCTAAATTCAAGGATTCTACTCTTGCTATTTTCAATAAAACTTAAACGAGAAATTAATATTAAGATGTTATATGTATTAAATGAGTATATTTAATACTGATATTTGGACTGACGAATATTGGGAAATGTGTTGACTCTTTCTTTCACTCAAAGAGTGGTGGTTCGCGCCTGTAGACATACCATAGATATAAAGATTCTAATAATAAGACAGGCAAAATAAATTAAAATTATTTATATGATTTGGGATTTTGTTGAGTGGATAAACTGCAAGCTAATTAGGATAACCTTGGATTTTCAAATTTTTGCGGTTATGTTAAACAATAATTGTTGTTAAGAATTTTAAATATGTGCGTTAGCTCCATAGCTGATAAAAAATGGCTTGCCATCATATTAAGAATATGTGATAAATCGTTCGAGTAAACGAGGTACGGTTCTGTTATATGGTTCTGTTAATAGCAGCTAATAGCAGCAACTCGCTCTGGTTTTTATGTTGCGCCGAACGGCGAATTAGAATTAAGTGATCCAAAGGAAATTCTTAAAATGGCAAAAATCACTGGTACTGTAAAGTGGTTCAACGAATCTAAAGGTTTTGGTTTTATTACTCCCGCTGATGGCAGCAAAGATGTGTTTGTACATTTTAGCGCTATTCAGAGTGAAGGTTTTAAAACTTTGGCAGAAGGTCAAAAAGTTGAGTTTGAAATTCAGGACGGTCAGAAAGGTCCTTCTGCGGCAAACGTCACAGCAGCATAACTTCTTTTTGTCAATCATTTTGAATTGACGAAGTAAATTTGTTGTCTTAATTGGTTTTTTATTGGCAACAATGACATACCGATATCACCCTGTTGGTTATCTAATAGGGTGTTTTTGTTTTGACTCGGGGTGCTCTTCACTGAGCTGAGATGAACCCGTAATACCTGATCTGGATAATGCCAGCGTAGGGAAGTCAAGGTGTCTTTTTCCTGATACCTGCTTTTACTTTTGCTGGTGGGAAGGAGTACCTATGGTAAGAATCAATTCACTGACAATTGCCGGGACTGATCCTAGCGGTGGTGCTGGTATTCAAGCTGATCTAAAAACTTTTTCTGCGCTTGGTGCTTATGGCACAACAGTTATGACTGCTCTCGTCGCACAAAATACACATGGCGTGCAATCTGTTTATGGCATAGATCCCGCTTTCGTTGCTGCCCAGCTTGAGTCTGTACTGTCAGATATCAGAATCGATAGCGCCAAGATAGGCATGTTATCTAATGCGGCCAATGTTGCCGTCGTTGCAGATGCAATAAGCCGTTATTCAGTACCTTATGTTGTATTAGATACGGTGATGATTGCAAAAAGTGGTGATCCGCTGCTGGCACCGGAAGCGGTTTTTGCGGTTGTTGAACGGCTATTACCGAAGGTTTCGTTGATGACGCCGAATTTACCGGAAGCGGCGACCATATTGAGATGCTCTGTAGCAGAAACCGAAGCAGACATGCAAAAACAAGGACGGAAATTATTATCACTGGGATGTGAAGCGGTTTTACTTAAAGGCGGACACCTTACCGGCTGTGAAAGCCCTGATTGGCTATTTACGGAGAATGGAGAATGGCGTTTCACGGCTCCCAGAATCAATACCCGTCATACTCATGGTACAGGCTGTACGCTTTCCGCTGCATTAGCGGCTTTGCGTCCACGTTATCGGGATTGGCAGACAACGCTGCCTGTTGCTAAATCATACCTCCAGGCGGCATTAGAACGGGCGGATTCTCTGGATGTCGGAACAGGAATTGGGCCTGTACATCATTTTCATCAGTGGTGGTAAGAGTGTTTTCTTGATTCGGTGATAATGCGTCATGAAGGGTAAGATGCCTATGCTATGAGAGCAATATGGCTCAAAATGCGTAATGTCTTCACGATCTATTCATTATCACCGATGACAAGCCTTATTAAGCGATAGTTACTTGCTGATCCAGATAGACATCTTGAACCGCGTTAATCAGTTCAACACCCTCTTTCATGGATTTTTTGAAAGCTTTACGACCGAGGATTAACCCCATACCGCCTGCGCGTTTATTAATGACAGCGGTACGAACTGAATCACTCAAATCATTATCACCGGATGCACCACCTGAATTAATCAAGCCGGCACGACCCATGTAGCAGTTAGCTATCTGATAACGGACCAGATCGATTGGGTGATCGGTGGTCAAATTGGTGTAAACACGCTTATCGGTATGACCAAAACCAATGGCAGTATAGCCGCCATTATTTTCAGCCATTTTTTGTTTAACAATATCGGCACCGATAGTGGCGGCTAAATGGTTAGCCTGACCGGTTAAATCCGCGCTGGCGTGATAATCCACGCCCTCTTTTTTGAAGGCGGGGTTACGCAGGTAGGCCCACAATACCGTGACCATGCCAAATTGATGCGCTCGTTCAAAAGCCGCTGAGACTTCCTCAATTTGACGACGTGATTCAGCAGAGCCAAAGTAAATGGTTGCGCCAACGGCTACAGCACCCATATCAAATGCCTGTTCAACTCTGGCATATAGAGTTTGATCATATTGAGCAGGGTAACTCAATGTTTCATTGTGGTTCAGCTTAACCAGAAACGGGATTTTATGAGCATAACGACGGGAAACGGCGGATAATACACCATAAGTGGAGGCGACGCAGTTACAGCCTGCTTCAATAGCCAGTTCAACAATATTTTTCGGATCAAAATAGAGAGGGTTCGCGGCAAAGGAAGCGGCAGCAGAATGTTCTACGCCTTGATCCACCGGCAAAATAGACAAATAGCCCGTGCCTGCAAGGCGACCATGATTTAACAGTGCTTGCATGGAGCGCAGAACTGTATTTGGCCGATTATTGTCGATCATGATACGGTCAACAAAATCGGAGCCTGGTAGATAAAGATTTTCACTCGGAATGGTACTACAACGATGCTGTAATAAACTGTCTGCATCTTTACCTAACAACTTAGCGATATCAGTCATGTCTTACCTCCAATTCTTAAAAGATGTTTTTGATTGTCATTTATCCTTTTCAGAATAACAAGCTATATTAGGAGGGAAGTGGTAGTGGATCGCTTCAGGTCGGCTTTAAAAGCGAAGTTTATTACTTGAAAAGGGTCGGTATTTAACGTAACAGCGACGTGGCTATGCTTGCAAGTGATATAGGGGAAAGTGTAATAGCTTTATATATTTGGTTATATATCCTCATAATTTATATAAATTTTTCGTTATATTCATAGGATTTGGTAATTGCTATTTCAACCTTGTTTTTGACAGGCGCTAGCGTAATTGCCGTGATTAATTTAATCAAAAAAGAAATAGATAGAAAACCAAGATCTCCAGAAGCTAATTTTAATCAATTTCTTTATAACTGGGGGCGTTATGGAAAATAAAAAAAGATTATACATATAATTATTGTCTTTACTTTTTCTGTTTTAGCGTCATATGCTTTCTTCTTGATAGGAGGAAATTTAATTTCTTTAGTTAAAGTGGATGATGAAATAATATTCTCAAGTAGTATTTTTATTATATTTTTTTCTTTTCCTTTTATTACCTATCTTATGGTTTCTGTTATTTTTGTTAATATAACTGGCCGCTGTCCTAAATATCATGACACCTATGTGAAATATTCGGCTGTGATAGCTTTCTTTGCAATTTCTCTAAGTTTTCCCATATCTTTCTATGAGGATTATAAATTAAAGAGTGAGCGTTATTTAGTATGTGAAAGAATATCTTGGATGTCGCCTAATACCTATGTAAAAGATATTAAACTATGTAATTAATATTATTGTATTGTGCATTTGCATAATAAATTCATTGGTTACATGAAATGTGTACAAAAATACAATATATCATGATATTATTTTAATGAACTTTATCAGGTTAGATGTTAATATTTTTAAGTTTTTATTTTGATGATTTATTTTACTTGATTATATAGGGTAAATAAGACTTTGGGCTGTCACGGTTTTAAAATATATATCATCCTGTAAGCGACAATCAATGTGGTTATTTATCCTCTCATGAAAATGATTATAGAGTGAGATAATCATTTTGCTAAATTTTTAGTTTCAGACTATATTTATCAATTAATTAACTAATTGAAATACATATAAATATAATTTGATTTTTTCACAGATAGAAAATTCTTCATGGTTTTTTATTGCAAATAGCGATATTTGGCTTTTTTCCATTGGTAAAAAACATTTCTCCTGTGACGTTTCTTTCTTGATTGCTCGTTTGCAAACGGTGTTTTGTCAAATTGTTGACCTGTTGATAGAAGATGTCGCGTTTGATCGATAAGGTGGAATGCTTATTGCCAGATGATATTTTTTACTCTCTAGTGAGATATGGGATGTGCGGCATTGTTCGGCTTTTGGTCGATGTTTGTTATTTTACCCTTGTTAATATTATGTCTATATGAAACAGAAGTCAGAAGCCGTTCAGTGTTGATAACCAGAAGAGTGAGGTAAATGTTGAACTAATAGTTTTAATAATAAATAAATTGTAATTATCTATTTTCATAATTTTCACCTGATTAATTCTATCAATTCGTATAATATTTGCTCTAAACATGATGGGTTTCGTAAATTATTGAACAGTGAAAAATCTTAATTAAATTCCTTTAGATAGTGTGATATTTCAATAAATAGAAATATTTTCTTATTAATGCATAGAGTACAAGAAACATATTAATATAAAGGTTTATTAATTTAATAGTTAAGTTTATCTATTTAATTAATCATGTAAATGAAACTCGTAACTTATTGATTTTATTTATTGGAGAGAAAAAGAAAAGGCCAGCTCAAGGGAGATTGAGCCGGCCAAGGAGGTGGTTCCTAGTCTTACTGTAAAAATTTTTTAGTTTTTTATTTTTCACCAACAATACTACGGTAAATAAAATAGTATTGATGTGATCTGTTTCTAAAAAAAGAAATATATCATCACTAGAATGGTATATTGGTGATTATTTGTCTGCGTCTCGATTCGGTTGAGCATATTGAGAACTAATACCATTTAGATTGCGTATTAATAAGGCGTAATTAATATCAATTTGTTTAGGGATTGGTAAATAGACAATATACCCATCTCCAGGAGCAACTTCCATTGGTTGGCCTTTTTTATCCTGCATTGCCTCTAGTGTAAACTGGATATTACCTGATGGTGTCATTAATTCGAGGCTGTTTCCAACCATGAATTTATTCTTGACCACAACTTCAGCCAATCCGTTGACTCGTTTCCCTGTAAACTCACCGACAAATTGTTGGGTATCGGATATCGAATGGCCGTATTCATAAGTCTGGTAGGCATCATGGGTATGGCGGCGCAAAAAACCTTCGGTATATCCACGGTGAGCAAGTCCTGCCAGCGTTGTCAGCAGAGTTGGATCAAACGGTTTTCCTGCGACAGCATCATCAATGGCTCTGCGATAAACTAGTGCTGTACGGGCGCAGTAATAGAAAGATTTTGTTCGTCCTTCGATTTTCAAAGAGTGAACGCCCATTTTAGTTAATCGCTCAACATGCTCAATTGCGCGTAAGTCCTTGGAGTTCATGATATAAGTACCATGTTCATCTTCAAAAGCCGACATATATTCGCCTGGACGTTTCGCTTCTTCAAACATAAATACTTTATTTGTTGGTGCGCCTTCTCCCAGTGTCGGCTCGATATTTTTTGCCGGTATAGGTTCATGCCTATGCACAATATTACCAATATCATCTTCTTTGCCTTCTTGAACATGGTATTCCCAGCGACAGGCATTAGTACATGTTCCTTGATTTGGATCACGTTTATTAATATAACCGGATAACAGGCAGCGACCGGAATAGGCCATGCATAGTGCACCATGTACGAAAACTTCCAGCTCCATCTCGGGAACATGCCGGCGGATCTCGTTAATTTCATCCAGAGAAAGTTCACGGGAGAGAATGACTCTGGTCAGTCCCATTTTTTGCCAGAATTTGACTGTTGCCCAGTTAACCGCGTTAGCCTGAACGGAAAGATGAATTTCCATTGCGGGAAAAGCTTCACGAACCAGCATAATAAGTCCGGGATCGGACATAATTAGCGCATCAGGCCCCATTTCAACCACAGGTTTTAGATCACGGATAAAGGTTTTCAGTTTGGCATTGTGCGGTGCAATATTAACCACAACGTAAAAACGTTTGCCAAGTTCATGTGCTTCTTTAATGCCTAGTGCCAGATTTTCGTGATTGAATTCATTATTGCGAACACGCAGGCTATAACGTGGTTGACCGGCATAGACTGCATCCGCGCCATAAGCAAAAGCATAACGCATATTTTTCAGCGAACCGGCAGGGGAAAGTAATTCTGGAGTCAACATGGTTAAAAAATTCTCGGTCTGAGTTCAGTGGCAATTTTCACTACAAAAAGTGAGGGTAAGGCGGAGGATTCTAACGCTTAATTTGTTGAGGATACAAATTTATTAGCTCGAAGTGCTCAATTCTGTTGGTCGATGAAGATGCACCTTATCAGTTGAATATTGATTTCAAATGATAAGGTGCAGTTTATGATGAAAAAATATCACTCTGACTTTGTCAAATCCCGGACATTTTCACTGGAGCCATTTTTAATCGCAGACTGAAGGCCCTGTTTGGCAATGGTTTCATTATCGAAAGATTCGCTGATGCCGATGACTTGATAGTTCCTGGCTTTCAGCACGAAATAATGCTTGCCAGACTTGTGTTCCCTGATTTCGAAGTTTTTTTCTGCCGGTGAGTTTGCCTGGACAGAACGGATCCCTTTATTCGCCGCTGCCTTTGTGGTGTACATTTCACTGGTGAGGATAACGTCACCGTTCGATGCTTTTAAATTAAAGTAATACTGCTTGTTTTTTGTTCTTTTCAGATCATAATAGCCTACAGCCATAAGAAATTCCTCCAATTATAGGTAAGTATTTTTAATATAGCTGAATTTCTGACCGGCGAAAGGTTGAAAGAAATTTAATTCGGTTAAAGTGTGACAGTTATAACAAACGGCAGATATCCGTTTCCCATCGGTAACCCAGCCCATAAATGGAACGAATGAACGTTTTATCATTGTCCAATTGCTCCAGTTTACGGCGCAGGTTTTTAATATGGCTATCAATAGTACGGTCTGTCACGATCCGGTGATCGTCATACAGATTATTCAGTAATTGATCGCGGGAAAACACTTGCCCTGGACGACTCGCCATCGTTTTTAATAACCGGAATTCAACCGGCGTCAAATCCAGTATTTTATCGCAGTAACGCGCTTGGAAGCAGGCTTCGTCAATGTGCAGATCACTTTGTCTGACAATATCTTGTGGCCGGTAACAGCGGCGAAGCATGGCTTTAACCCGTGCGACAATTTCACGCGGGCTGTAAGGTTTACAAATGTAATCATCTGCGCCGATTTCCAGCCCCAATAAACGGTCAATTTCTTCCGTTTTGGCGGTAACCATAATAATCGGTACGTCAGAGAAGCGGCGGATTTCTCGGCAGACAGAGATACCATCACAACCTGGCAGCATCAGATCCAATAAAATAATATCTGGATTATGTTGCTGTACGTGGGGAACAACTTGATCGCCACGCAACAGCCATTGAGTTTCGTAATCCGCCGCGCGCAGGTAATCAACCAGCAACTGGCCGAGCTTTGGCTCATCTTCAACAATCAGAACCGTATAATGGTCAAATTCCGTACTCATAATGTTTCGCTGTCAGGAGACTCAATTAGCGGCAATTCTACGATAATTCTCAGGCCACCTAAAGGCGAGGGTTCCGCACAGATGGTACCGCTATGTGCTTCAACGATGTTATAGCAAATAGCCAACCCAAGCCCTGAGCCACCACTGGCACGGTTTCGTGAGGATTCACTGCGGTAGAATCGTTCAAAAACCCGTTGGTATTGTTCGGGTAACAGGCCCGGCTCGCTGTCCTGCCAGTGCAATATAAAACGATTATCGTCAGAATGTCCTTCAATAGTCAGTTTTCCATTATCAGTGGTATAGCGAAGACTGTTTTCCAGCAAATTATGAAAAAGCTGAGTCAATCTGCCTGGATCAGCAAACATCATGATAGTTTCCGGTAATTTAACATCTATCTGAATGTGCTTATCAAAGAAGCGCCCACGGCAAGATGCGATAGCTGTTTGAATTAATTCACTGATATTAATAAATTCTTTCCGGTATGCCAGTGCTCCGCGATCTGATAAAGAGAGCTGGTGTAGATCATCAACCAGTTTGGTCAATGTGGTGATCTCCGCCAATAACGAATTCAGTGTTTCGGGTGTTGGTTTATGAACGCCATCCTGTAAGGCTTCCAGTTCACCACGCAAGATGGAAAGGGGAGTGCGCAGTTCATGGGAAATATCGGCCATATAATCGCGGCGCATCTGCTCATTTTTTTCCAGTGTACTGGCGAGCTGGTTAAAATTGTGGGCAAGCTGACCGATTTCATCTTTACTTGATGGTGTCACCCGGACACTGAAATCGCCCGACGCCAGTTTATGTGTCCCTTCGACCAGACGCTTAACGGGTTTTAACATGCCGCGGGATAATAATAATGTGGCGACAATGGCCAGCAAAGTAGACAAGCTGGCAATTATCCAGCTTGTCAGTTGTTGCTGGCGATCAAAACTGATATCTGCCTGACGGGTAATTTTGTCTGATGCACTGACAATGACCCAGCCAACAACTTGGTCATTATAGATGATCGGTTTGCGATAGGTATCTTCCGGAATTTTACCTTCATGACCGACCAGCAGTTTCATCTCATTGTCCACTACCCAAAATTGAGTTCGCCAGCCACGGGGCGGCGGACCCTGGCGGCTTTCACTGGTTTGTTCAATGGAACGAATGATTTGAAAAATGACCCGGTCATTTTTCTTTAAGAATTTCCAGCTACTATATTGTTGATATTGTTCAGCCAGTGCTTCAGCCAGCATAGAGGTGCGTAATTGGATATTTTGTTTTATATAACCCATAAAACCATGCTGGAAGCTACTTCTTACACCCCAATGCATGGTAATAAGTACCAGCATACATGTGGCAAAGATAGCCATAAATAGCTTACCGCTGATGCCCAGTTTCATCGTTGCCCTGCCATTTGTTTGATGGCACGCCGTTGTTGCCATTTCTCCCTCAGCCGATCAAAACAGAGATAGACAACCGGTGTGGTATAGAGTGTTAAAAGTTGGCTCATGACCAAGCCGCCAACGATGGTTATCCCCAATGGCTGGCGTAATTCCGCTCCATCGCCACTGCCTAAAACCAGTGGCAGAGCACCAAACAAGGCGGCCAGTGTGGTCATCAGAATTGGGCGGAAACGTAACAGGCTGGCCTGGAATATCGCGTCACGGGCGCAGATATTACCGTTACGCTGAGTTTCAATAGCAAAATCCACCATAATGATGGCATTTTTTTTCACGATACCAATCAACAACATGATGCCGATTAACGCTATCAGGCTGAATGGTGTGTCGAACAACTCCAGCGCCAGCAGGGCACCAATCCCGGCAGAAGGCAGAGTAGAAAGAATGGTCAATGGATGGAGATAACTTTCATACAGTATCCCCAGTACCAGATAGACCGTCATAATGGCCGCCAGGATCAGGAATAATTGTGATTTCAGGGTTTCCTGAAAAATTTGGGCGGTGCCGGCGAAAGTGCCGCGAACCGTTGAGGGCACACCCAGCCCGGTCATGGTTCTTTCAATCGCATTGATAGCATCGGACAGGGTATAACCTGTTGGTACATTGAAAGAAATGGTTGAAGCAGCAGAAAGCCCCTCATGATTCACACTTAGCGGCGCGTTAGCCGGTTGCCAGTGGGCAAAATAGGAGAGGGGAATCGCTTTTCCTTGATTATTTATCACAAACATTTTTTCCAGTGCGCTGACATCCTGCGTATATTCCGGTGCAACTTCCATGACAACTTTGTACTGATTGAGTGGCTGATAAATAGTGGATATTTGCCGCTGACCAAAAGCATTATTCAGCATGCTATTTGCTTCATTGACGTTAATTCCCAACCGCGACATGGTGTCGCGATCATAGATTATTGCCATTTCAGCCCCTTTATCTTCTTTATCGGAATTCACATCGGTCAGTTGGGGCAGTTGCCCTAATGCTTTACGGATAATGGGTTCCCATTTGCGGAGATCATTGAGATCATCTGCCAGCAAGGTAAATTGGTAGCTGGCATTAGACTGGCGACCACCAGCCCTGACATCTTGTACTGGAATGAGAAACAGGTTTGCCCCTGGCTCATTGGCAAGCTTGATTCTCAGGCGTGAAATAACCTGTTCGGCACTGTCTGAGCGTTCTTTCAATGGTCTCAGAGAGATAAACATAAAGCCATTATTGACTCGTCCCCCACCAGTGAAACCGATAACGCTGTCTATCGCAGGATCGGCATCAATTATCTGCATAAAATTTTTCATTTTTTCACGCATAGACTGAAAAGAGATACTTTGATCTGCCCGGACAAACCCCAACAATCGGCCAGTGTCCTGCTCCGGGAAGAAAGTTTTTGGGATGTTGATATAGAGCCAAATATTCAGGGCAATGATACCCGCCAGGATTAACAATACCCAACGGCTATGGTTCAGTACCCACATCAGGGAGCGCCCATAACCTTGTTGAATTTTCAGCAGCACTTTACCGAAACCACGGATTCTTTTCTGTGCTTTGGGCAGTTGAGGTTTCAGCAAATGAGCGCACATCATCGGCGTTAGTGTCAAAGAAATCAGCAATGAGATACCGATTGATGTGGTTAAGGTAATGGCAAATTCACGGAATAACCGGCCAACCAGCCCATCCATTAGCAGAAGTGGGATAAAAACGGCAACCAGCGAAATACTCATAGCAAGGACGGTAAAGCCCACTTCCCGGACACCGCGCAGTGCGGCTTGCATCGGTTTGATACCGGCTTCAAGGTGGCGGGAAATATTTTCCAGTACCACAATCGCATCATCCACCACAAATCCCGTCGCAATCGTCAGAGCCATCAGGGAAAGGTTGTTCAGACTGAAACCGCACAGATACATGGCGGTAAACGTTCCAATGAGTGAAACGGGGACCGCAATTGCCGGGATCAACGTTGCCCGGCCAGAACGCAAAAACAGAAATACCACCAAGATCACCAGCCCGATAGCAATCACCAGCGCCCGTTCTACCTCAGACAGTGAAGCGCGAATAGTCGGTGTGCGATCCTGAGCCACTTTAAGCTGAATAGAGGCAGGAATGGATCCACGTAATGCCGGTAATTGTTCTCGAATACGGTTTACCGTAGCGATAATATTCGCGCCGGCTTCACGGCGAATGATCAGCAAAATAGCCGGTTCACCTCCAGACATACCGGCTGCTCTGACATTTTGCACCGAATCTTTTACATCTGCGACATCCTGCAATCGCACCGGTGAGCCGTTATTATAGTGAACGATTATCGGACGATAGCTTTCGGCGGTTTTCAGTTCATCGTTTGTTTGAACTTGCCAGCGTTGTTGCTCTGAATCCACATAGCCCTGTGGACGGCGGACATTGGCATTGCTGATGGCTTTGCGTACTGCATCCAGAGAAACACCTTGATGAAACAGCGCGCTGGGATTCAATTCAACTCTTACTGCGGGTAATGAACTGCCGCCAACAGAGACTTCACTGACGCCTTCAACTTGTGCAATTTTCTGTGCCAGTTGAGTAGACGCAAAATCATAAAGCTGCCCCTGATTATAGGTATCAGAAGTCAGTGTCAGGATCATAATCGGTGCGTCGGACGGATTTACTTTGTAATAACCCGGCCTGCCAGGCATACCGGAAGGCAACATATTTTGAGCCGCATTCAGTGCTGCCTGTACATCCCGTGCCGCGCTGTTAATATCACGGCTCAGGTCAAATTCAAGTATGATATCGGTATTGCCAAGGGAGCTGCTGGATGTCATTTCATTAACACCGGGAATTCGGCCTAAGGCACGTTCCAGCGGGGTCGCGACAGATGAGGCCATTGTCTCCGGTGAGGCACCCGGTAATGAGGCATAGACGGAGATCACCGGAAAATCCACTTGTGGCAAAGGAGAAACCGGTAACAGGGTAAATCCCAATATTCCGCACAGGGTTATGGCTAAACTTAATAGTGTGGTGGCAACCGGACGTTGGATAAATAGCGCAAAAAATTTCACCGCGGCTCCTGATGATCAATGGATGAAATATCTGATGCTGAGAACATGCGGTTACGGCGATAGTGTGCCAGCCGATCGAACAGTAAATAGATCACCGGGGTGGTAAACAGCGTCAGGATCTGGCTCATCATCAGCCCACCCACCATACAGACACCCAGAGGGCGGCGTAATTCGGCACCTGCACCGGTACTGAGCATCAATGGCAGTGCGCCAAGCAATGCTGCCATTGTGGTCATCAGAATCGGACGAAAACGCAATAAACATGCCTGATAAATCGCTTCGTAAGGGGATAATCCCTGCTCGCGTTCTGCCGCCAGTGCAAAATCGATCATCATGATGGCATTTTTTTTCACAATACCTATCAGCAAGATAATGCCGATGATCGCAATAACATCCAGTTCGTGACCTGCCATCATCAGTGCCAGCAGTGCACCGACTCCTGCGGTCGGCAAAGTGGAGAGAATTGTCACCGGATGGATAAAACTTTCATACAGGATCCCCAACACGATATACATAGCGATGACAGCAGCTGCGATCAGCCACAATGTATTACCCAGCGCGCTTTCAAATGCCAGTGTTGCTCCCTGAAACTGGGGGGTTATGTCTTTGGGCATGTTGATCAATTGCACGGCATCACGAACAGCATTGACGGCCTGTTCAAGAGAAGCGTTTTCGGCAACGTTGAAAGAGAATGTCGCAGCGGGGAATTGCGCCAGATGGTTAATTGCCAGTGGTCCAAATCTTTGTTCAACAGTGGCGATAGCCCGGAGTGGCACAATATTGCCGTCAGTTCCGCTGAGACGGATGTTATCAAATGCTGCCAGCCCTGGAGTCGATTTCACATCATGTTCCAGTACAACCCGATACTGATTAGCCTGAGTATAAATGGTTGAAATTAGCCTTTGGCCGAATGCGTTGTAGAGTGCGTTATCTACGGCTGCCATTGAAATGCCTAATCGGCTGGCGGTATCTCTGTCTACTTTGACATAGGCAATCGGCCCTTGATCTTGCCAGTCACTGCTGACATCAACCAATGCTGATCTCTGTTTCAGTTCAGTCAGTAATTTGGGTACCCAAATACCCAATTCATCCAGGGAAGTCGCCTGTACTGTAAATTGATATTGGGTGCGTGTAACCTGAGTATCAATCGTCAGGTCCTGCATAGGTTGCAGATAGAGTTTTACTCCGGGTATAGACGCAATTTTTTCCTGCAAACGTGGAATAATTTCGGCGATTCTATCATCACGCTGATTGAGAGGTTTTAGTGTGATTTGTAACCGGCCGTTATTCAGTGTTGGGTTGCTGCCATCAATGCCGACAAATGTGGTGATATTTTCTATTGCCGGGTCTTGCAACAATAAGGATGAAACTTGCCGCTGTTTATCCACCATTGCCGCAAAGGAAATTGATTGTGGCACTTCCAGTGTTCCCTGAATCAGCCCGTTATCTTGCAATGGGAAAAATCCTTTTGGAATAATGAGATAAAGCAGGGTAGTCAGAGCCAGGGTGCTTAAAGCGACGCTAAGTGTGATCCACGGATGGTTCAGCGCTTTTTTCAGCCATACGGCATAACCGGCAATTATCCGATCAAAAAAGCGTTCACTGGCCTGCTCAAAACGGTTGTGTTTTACCTTTGATTCTGGTTTGAGCATTCTGGCGCACATCATGGGTGTCAATGTCAGTGAGACAACCGCTGAAATCAGAATGGCCACGGCCAGGGTAATCGCAAACTCACGGAAAAGGCGGCCAACGATATCGCCCATAAAAAGCAGCGGGATCAGCACTGCGATCAAGGAGAAAGTCAGGGAGATAATGGTAAAACCGATTTCACCTGCGCCTTTCAACGCGGCTGCCATCGGTTTCTCCCCTTGTTCTATATAGCGGGAGATATTCTCAATGACCACAATGGCGTCATCCACCACAAAACCGGTGGCAATGGTGAGCGCCATTAGTGTCAGGTTATTAACGGAAAAACCGCAGAAATACATCACGGCGAATGTGCCGATCAGTGAAAGAGGAACAGCGATACTTGGGATAAGTGTTGCGATGCCGTTGCGTAAAAACAGGTAAATCACCATAACAACCAGTGCAATCGCCAGTAACAGCTCAAACTGAACATCTTTTACTGAGGCGCGAATCGTTGTGGTGCGGTCGGTCAAAATTTTCATATCGACAGATTTCGGTAAACTACTGATGAGTTCCGGCAATATCTGACGAATATTATCGGTGGTTTCAATCACGTTAACACCCGGCTGGCGCTGGACATTAATCACAATTGCCTGTTTGTTATTTGCCCATGCGCCCAGTTTGGTGTTTTCGGCCTCTTGTTCAATGGTGGCGATATCTTGTAACCGCACCGGTGCCCCATTTTTATAGGCAACGATCAGTTTGCGGTAATCATCTACTGATTTCATTTGATCGTTGGTCGAAAGCGTGACAGAACGAGTCGGGCCATCAAGGCTGCCTTTGGCGGAGTTGACGTTGGCATTGTTGATAGCGGTACGGAGAGTTTCGCTGTCCAATCCCTGTGCGGCGACAGCCTGAGCATTCAGCTTCACTCTGATTGCCGGGCGCTGACCACCGGCCAGTGTCACTAATCCAACCCCATTGACCTGTGAGATTTTCTGTGCGATCCGGGTTTCCACCATATCTTGAATCTGTGTCATCGGCATTGCATCGGAGGTGATTGCCAGCGTTAGAATAGGGGGATCTGCGGGATTGACTTTGCTGTAAATGGGAGGATAGGGCAGGTCATTGGGTAATAAGTTACTGGCGGCGTTAATGGCTGCCTGCACTTCCTGCTCGGCGACATCTAATGGCAAAGTCAGTTGAAATTGTAATGTGATAACGGAAGCTCCGCCTGAACTTTGGGAGGCCATCTGTTTAAGACCGGACATTTGTCCAAGCTGGCGTTCCAATGGTGCGGTGACTGCGGAGGTCATCACGTCAGGGCTTGCGCCGGGGTAGAGTGTGACAACCTGAATGGTGGGATAGTCTACTTCCGGCAGCGCAGACACCGGTAACATGCGATAGCCGATAATCCCCGCTAATAGGATCGCCATCATGAACAGTGTGGTGGCAACGGGGCGCAGAATAAACAGGCGCGATGGTCCGCCGCCTGGAATTTGGGAGCTTACCTGCATCAGGAATTCTCCGTTTTGCTGTGTTTTTGCGGCTGAATCTTATTTGCCATTGGTGTGACAATATCCACCTTAGCGCCATCTGTCAGGCGATCGATACCATCAGTTACCACTTTATCACCCGCCGTCAGGCCATTGTTGATAACAACCCGTTGTGTATCCTGCAATTGGACTGAAACCAGATGTTTGTTGACTTTATTATCTTTATCCAATATCCAGACAAAATTCCCTTCATTTCCCATTTGCAGAGCAGCGTTTGGGATCACCACTGCGTTTTTCAGCGTATCAACTTTAATTCGGATATTAACGAACTGATTCGGGAACAGAATGTCATCTTGATTGGCAAAACGGGCTTTCAGCTTAATGGTGCCGGTAGCGGCATTGATTTGATTATCAATACTCAGCAATTTTCCTTCGGCAAGTTGTTGCCGGTTGTCGCGATCCCATGCGCTGACAACGACATCATGATTCGCTTTCTGAGCTTGCAAGACGGCATTGATATCGTTTTCGGGCAATGAAAACAGCACATCCGCGGGATCGGTTTGTGTGATAACAACAATAGGAGAATTGTTGCCACTGGTGATAAAATTCCCGACATCTATCTGTTTCAGACCCACCCGACCGGAAATAGGCGCAGTAATACGGCTGTAAGTGAGTTGCAGCTTGGCACTGTCAATTGCGGATTGATCAACTTTCAGACTGGCTTCATGTTGGCGGACAAGTGCACGCTGATTATCCATTTCTTGTTGGGAAATCAGTTTAGTATTTGCCAGTTTCTGGTAGCGGCTGAGATCCTGACGAGCATTTGCCAGTATTGCCTCATCTTTGGCAAGTTGACCTTTAGCTTGTGCTAACTGAACCTGAAAAGGACGAGGATCAATTTCTGCCAATAAATCACCTTGTTTAATCTGTTGACCTTCCTGAAAGTGCAGAGCCATAAGCTGACCTTCAACCCGGCTGGTCACAATGGCGGTATTGGCGGCCTGAATGGTGCCAAGCCCGGTCAGAAAGCGGGGTACTGCCTGTTCTTTAGCGGTAGCAACCTGAACAGGGGGTAAAGGAGGATGTTTTGAACCAGAGGATGGATTAGATGCGTCAGGTTGTTGAGAGACTGAAGGCATATTAAATTGGTGCCAGACAAATATAGCGGCAACGATGGCAACAGCGGCCAGTGTTGCACGGAAAAGGAGGATACGGCGTTTATTATTTTTATTCATTTTTTCGACATGCGCTCTCAAATGCAAAATGTTGCTTGATTATGCCGACTGCAATAGCGGTTTAATCGTATTCTATTAGTTTAGCCAGTGAGGATAGGCTAAAAGATGAAGAAAATGTGGAAAATATGTCAAGAAAATGCTTTTTAAGTCAAATTAAGGTGTTTTTTGTCAATTTCTTCGAGGCCGCTCCAAGATTTATGTAAATGATGGTGGCTTTGTTACTTTATTATAATGCGAAGAAAAAGGGAGCTCTCTTTGTATTAGAAAAAAGAGAAAATTTAGCTGCTATTCTCGGTGTTTCAGTTAGACAATTAAATCGGGCTATTAAAAACTTGAATGAGAAAGAGATAATTATGTCAAAGAATAAACAGGTTAAAGTTATTGATTGCAGATCTTTGGGCAATAATATTGAATTTTAAATAGTGAAAATTAAAATACATATATTCTATCTTAAAATAGCTGCATTGTTAGCAGGATGAACAATGCAGCAATAAATGCAGTGATAACGTTATGATATGAAATTAAAGTAACCAGATTCTGAGAAATCTTTACCGGATTCTTTGAAACGTTGCTTCGGCAATGGATAGCCAAAAGAGAGATATTTTTCAGCAAAATAAAGTGAACTTTGATCGGTTAACCCAATAGAATTAAGATTGTTAATAATGTTCTTTGGCAGATAGCATTTAATCTCCTTAACATAATCAATGATTGTATTTTTTACACCGCTACCATCCGGCATTCTTATTTTTGGCCGGTCAATAATATATTCGGGTATTTTTCCTCTGAATGCTTCACGTAAAATATATTTTTCCACTCCGCTATTTAATTTGTAAGAAAAATCCAAGCTTAAAACATAAGGAACCAGTGCTGAGTCCATAAATGGCACTCTTGCTTCAACGGTATTTCTCATGCTTGCCCGATCAACTCTTTGTAAATCAGTCCTGTGCAGGTTATTTAATCGATAGAGAGAGAGATTATAGGGATCTGTATGCGTTTTAAATAAATCATAGCCGGCAAAAATTTCATCGCTGCCTTCTCCACATAAAGCAATTTTAAAACCAAGGCGATTAGCAATATAGTAACCAAAATGAGCAATAGTTGAGTCAATCGCATCAATTTGTTCGAAAAATTCACCATAATAAACTGAATCCTGGATATTATTTATTAATTCTTCCTGGGTAAAAGTATATATAATATGTTTTATATTATTTTCAGAACAATATCTTTGGGCGATTTCAATGTCCTTTGAGCCGGGTAAACCAAATGAAATTGCTGTAACATCGTGGTGATATTTTTTGGCGAGATAGAGCACGATGGTGCTGTCTATACCTCCGCTAAACATAATTGACACGGGTAGGTCTGTATCAACTCTTTTTCTGACGGCATTATCTAAAAGTGAGTAGACTTTCTCTTTTGCTTGTTTGAAATTATCGCTGCTTGCTAAGATAGTTGAATCATAGTGAATATACTTCTCACTGGTAAAACCATCGAAAATTGAACCAGGTTCAACAGGTTTAATTTCCGAGAAGAATCCAATCAATGATTTTATTTCTGACGCTACATACCAATTACCCTCTTTATACGTGTAATATAGCGGCTTTATACCAACATGATCTCTGCCTAGTAAGAATTTATTATTCTTATTGTCAAATAGAATAAAACTAAACATTCCGTCCAATTTTTTAATAAATGATTTTCCATAGCAAATATAAGCAATCAGTACAACTTCAGCATCTCCGCCATTTTTAAATTGATAACCCTGTTCAATTAATTCATTCCGAAGAGACTTATAATTATAAATCTGACCATTCAGCACAAGATGGAGATCATGTTCCTGATTTGAAATAGGTTGATATGCTGAGTCACGTTCAACAATAGCAAGCCTGTTTGTGGCGATTGAAAAGTGATTTCTGACAATTTTTTCATTAAAGCGAGATGAATCACCCCGATGAGATATTTTTGACATTATAGTATGTAGCTTATTCTCTATATCATCGATAAGCTTGTTTTCTGTATTAAAAACACCACCAATTCCACACATAGTGAATTCCTTTGGTTAAGAGTTATCAATGATATTTAAATGTCTTCTGGTATAGGGCTGGAATATTTTAGTTCATTTACATTGGCACCTAATGTGGATATTTCGGCGAAATATTCAGGATAGGTTTGACCAACATGATATGGTTCACGAATAATGAGTGGTGCATCACAATGTAAACCTATTGTCGTGAGAGCCATGATTAATCCATGATCGTAATGACCATCAACGATAATGCCGCCTTTATATCCATATGGATTGCCATAAATAATTAATTGGTCCAGTTTCTCTTCTGATCTGACACCTATTTTATCTAATTCCCGCCGAAAATCAGAAATTCTGTCTGATTCTTTATAACGAATATGTTCAATGTTATAAAAAACGCTTTTACCCTCGGCAAATGCTGCTAATGCAGCAAGGGCAGGTACTGCATCGGGTGCCAGTGAACCATCGAAATCCTGCGCTTTTATTGTTCCTCCGGAGCGAATATTGAGACAATCTTCCCGGATAAAGTTGATTTTAGCTCCACTGTTAATTAAATAGTTAATAACGGCCCCATTACCTAATTCCTCCTCAAAGAAACCGTTTAGGGTGACGTCAGAATTAAGTGAGGCGCAAAGTGCAAGGATTGCCGCAGTACTGGCTGGATCGGCACCGACATTAAATTCTGATGCGATAAACAGACTATTTCCTGTGGTAAAGAAATGGCGGAATTCGTCATCATATTCAATACTAATACCGGCCTTACGCAGGTTATTAATTGTAGTATGCACCATTGATGGTGCGGTTATTGTATCGGTCACTTTTATATGGAGATCCCGTTCACTAATGGCACCTAAATAAAGTAATCCACTCAGGAATTGAGAACTTTTTCGGCATGAAACTTCAGTGTAACTACCAATGTTTCTGTTTGATTTAATACTTATCGGCAAATGTGAATCGGGTCCAACGGCGGTGCACTGAATGTTGAGTAGTTTTAGTGCATTAACCATTTCTGATTGTGAGCGAGTGCCAAGAGAGTAGCTGTAATCTGTAATAAATTCGACATCAGGCAGATAACCGGATACTCCCATTAATAGCCGTAATACCACGCCGGAATTACCTGGATTGAATATGATTTTTTTATTAATTTTTTTGACGTTTATGCCTGTTACGGTGGTCCCTGAAATCTCATTATTAAATGATGCGCCTAAACGGGAACAGTTTAATTTCATCGCTGTTGTGTTGTTCCCTGATGCCATGTTATTTATTTTACTTGTTCCTTCCGTCAATGATGCTGTTAGGATGGCACGGGTTGAGGAGCTTTTGGATGCCGGTAAAGTTATTGAGCCGTTTAATGATTTGGTGTTATTTATTTCAATAAATGGCGGATGATTATTACCATAGTACTTCATATTTTTATCTCGCTTTTATATTGTTAGCTAACTTATTCTGGCGCCGAGAGAACTTAAAGATTGGATAAATCCAGGAAAGCCATCATCTAATTTATTAATATTATTAACCGTTGTTCGCTCTCTTGCCCCTAGTGATGCAATAATATTGGATGCGCAAATCCGATGATCATAATAGCTGAATACCTCAACGCCTCCATTGAGTGGCCCGTTGCTGTGGATCATTATTTTGTTGAAAGCACCAGTATCATTAAAAATTAAATAACTTTTTCCTCCCATCATTCGTATATTTTCATTAATAATGAATGCCCGTTGACATTTGTGGTTATTTATCGCATTAAGCCCGGAAAATATGATATCTCCTTTGCCATTAATCGCTGCGGCGATAATATTAGTGGCAACAGAGGGAAGTTCATTTAAGTAAATTTCACCTGTAATTGCGTTACGTTCTCTTGCTAAATTAATATTAAGTTCATTCTTCGTTGAGTTATATTTTAAATTTATGCCGAATCTTTTATATATGTTAAATAATACGCTTTCGTTAATGGTATTTCCCAGAGAGTAACGTTTTATAGTTACTTTGCTTGGCCGATTAATGCTTAATATTGATGAAGCAATGTAGCTTAGTGATGTGAAATCAGTAGGAATGTTAATGATAATATCCCTTGCTTGATATTCAGTTGAAATAAATGCATTGCCTATGCGGGTGATTTTACTCCCCAGTGATGCCATCATTTTAATTGTTATATCAACATATCCATTCTTGGTTTCACTGTCGTTGTTAATGATAATACTTTTCCCTTTAATAAATGGTGAGACAAGAAGAGAGAATGAGAGAAACTGGGTACTTTTATTGAAGTTTAATGGAGATTGTGAGGGATATATCCGCCTGGAAATAACAACGATATTCTCTTGCTGCTTTTCTGCAAGTACATTCAGATATGAAAAAAATGCTTCGTCATACAGACTTTCTCTGTTAAACAAGGAGTCATTGCATTTTATGTAAACTTCTTTTTCTGTCAGTGAGGCTAAGGCGACACTTATTCTGAATAGCATACCAGAGCCATTAGCATGAATAATCCCATTACAATGATATATTGGATGTGCCCCTTTCAATGTGATGTGATTTTGGCTTCTATCCAGAATTTTTAGACCAAATTGTTGTAAAGCGGTAAGTAAATCTTCTGTTTCAGTACACCATGATAAATTATTTATTGTTGTTTTTTCTTCATTTAACAGTGCTAATAGTAGAGCCCTTTGGATATGAGGCTTAGATGAAGGTATGACTATTTCCCCATTAAGAGTGGAACCAGGGAGCACGTTAATTTTATTCATGCCAAGCCTCCAGATAGATCAATTTCCATTGATATTGTTATTTGATTTAATTATTTGCTGTCGATAGCAATAGTGGTAATTTCAACATAATGCTCTGGCTTCACCATCGATTTAACCGCAATCGTTGTATTAACAGGACGTATATCGCCAAATTTCTCGTTAAATGCCCGGCAATAATCATCAAAATGTTCGAAGTCAGTTAAATGCGTTACCGTACTGACAACATCGGTTAGTTCTGTGCCAAGCTCTTTTAAATATTTTTCAATTTTTTCTATAATAAATAGCGTTTGTTCGTAAGCATTTTCCCCTATAACATTTCCATCGCCGTCTGAGGCGACACATCCTGCAATAAAGATTTGATTACCAACCCTTTTCCCTCTTGAGTATCCCATTTTGTTTTCCCATGGAGATGGGCTGAATACTGTTTTCTTAAATTCATGAGACGACATAAATACTCCTATAGATAAAAAATACCCGGGAACAATAAATTAATTTAAACAATTTATTCCATTAACTAAAAAATATCCGTAAATTGATGTTGCATTAATAAAAGTATATAAATGATGATATGTCAAAGTAAATTAAACATTAAAATAGAATAGTTTTTGATTTTTTTATTTAAAAAAGTAATAAATGTTTTTTTCTGACGGTGAAGTTATTTTTTGTGAAAAAAATTATTAAAATTTAATCAGTTACGTATTAAAGACTTTAAGTATGTTGCGTTTTGATGGTTTTTATATTTGAAAGTTACCCTTGTTGAGACTATACATGATAATTAGCTTGTTTTAATTCTAGTATGAAATTTTATTATTAATAAATATAGATTGTTTTCGGAGTGAAAAAGATAAGTATATGTTAATAAAAAGCAACTAATGGTGGGGTAGATATGGGCGTTTTTATTTTTCTTGAAGTAAGACCGACTGAATGCTCGGCAATTGATTATATTAGATATTTGGGATTTTCTCCGGTTTTGTTAACTTCAATGGCATCAATGAATAAAGGATTATATGATGATTTAAAAAAGGAATTATTTGATAATATTTACTATATAGATACGGGAAGTAGCACAGATATTATTAATTTAATTAAAGATAATCGCATTCCTGTTGCCGCGATCCTTGGTTGTTATGATGATGTGATGATCACTGCGTCTGAAGTGGCGTTAGAGTTCGGTTTGCCTCATCCCGATCTAAAGGGTTTGAGGAATGCATTCAGTAAGAAAAATGCCAGGGATATCCTTGTACAACATGGTTATTATCAACCTGCCTACGAGGTTTTTTCTTATAATAATATTCCAGAACATCCTAAAGTTCCTTTTCCATTTGTTATTAAGCCACTCCGTGATGCGGGAGCTTATGGGGTATCACTTTGCAAATCTAAAGATGATTATCGTAATGTGACTTCTGGCATTTCGTCTAATGGCACGATGTCAATGCTCGGTAAAGTCAATGAGGAATTCTTGATAGAAGAGTTCCTTCAAGGCAATTTCTATGGGGCTGAATTGATCTATAATCATGATAAATGGCATTTAATTGGCATCAATAGAATTTTTGTTTCTCCTGATGATGGCTTGTGTATGATAGGTTTATCTCATCCTGCTGATGATCTGTCTGAAGTTGAATTTGCTATTGCTTGTGAGCTGGTGAAAGGGTGGGTAACCGCTCTGGGGTTACGGGGTGGTGCAATAAATGTTGAATTTATTTATACATCTCATGGGCCTGTATTAGTGGAAATAAACTTGCGTATAGCGGGTGCCAGAGCGGCTCAACAGATTTTCATGTCCACCGGGGTGAATATGGTCAAATATTTGATTGATTTCGTTTGTGGTATAGAAAGCACTATATCACCAGAATCAGTAATGACCTATCCATTCGTCGCTGATGCCTTTATTTTCCATCGTGGCGAAGCTATTGTGAATGATATTAGCGTAGATTCTGATTCCCCTTATTTTATTTTCGCCGGGTTTAAAAAGACACCTTTCAGTATTTCGTCGAAAAATAAAAACTTTGGTTCTATTATCGGTTATGCCTTGGCTCATGGTGATAGCTGTACGGAAGCTATGGAAAATGCAATGCGCATTGCTAATAGTGTGAAATTAAAAACAAATTAATAAGAGATCATAATTATGGCTATTTTGATGGGATTGATTTCGGCATTGTGTTGGGGAAGCACTGATTTTTTAGCTGGGCAAGCGGCAAGAAAAATCGGTGTGGCTAAATCGTTATTCTATAGTCAGTTATTTGGTTTTTCTGTTTTATCTTTATTGCTGTTTTTTTATTTCAAGATGTCGTTTGTCAATGCTAGTTTTTTTCAATTGACCATTTGTATTATTGCTTCTGTTTGCAATTTAATGGCAATGGTATTTCTACTTAAAGCGTTATCGATTGGGAAAGCTTCTATTGTTGCACCGATTGTTTCGCTTTATGGAGCAGTGACGACTATTTTGTCACTAATAAGTGGGAAACCGATCACCGCTTTGGTTTTATTTAGTCTATTTATGTGTGTTGTGGGTGCATGTTTAACCAGTGTGCCGAAATCTAAAGATGGACAGCGAGAATCGTCGGTTTCGATTCTCTTTGCGCTTTTATCTTCGCTGATGTTTGGTTTAGGTTTCTGGTTGCAAGGGGAATTTGCTGTTAGAGATCTTGGTGTTATCAATGCGTTATGGGTTTACTATTTAACCGCTGTCGTGCTTTTATTTCTCACATTGTTAAAAAATGGGGATTTATCATTACCGCCAGTTTCAATTGTAGCGTTGGTTTTTTCAATTAGTTTCTTTAGTCTGATAGGGTTTGCCTCATTGGCTTACGGTTCTGTAACTGGGCATGTTGCGATTGTTACTGTTCTGAGTTCATTAGCAAGTGGAGTCACCGCTTTGTTAGGTTTTTTTATTCGTGGAGAACGATTGAGCCGCATTCAGTGGATGGGCATTATTGTCATAATCGCAGGGGTCATTCTGTTGAAGTTGTAGTCGTTATAATGGATTGTTTCCCCGAAAAATTCGGGGAAACAGTGAGAAAATTAAGCTGATTGACGAGAGTTGTGGTGCCAGATTGATTATTTTTTATTTTGATGATTCCTCTGCTATTTCTAGTTGCCAACCCGTAACGTTATGCCAATATTCTTGCTCTTTTTCCAGATCAAGTTGCATCAGGGTATTTTCTGATAAGTAATTGTCAGGCAGATAGAGTGCCCAATGACCATCATCAGTAACCAGTCTGAGTGATTCAGGGGTGGTTGTGGATTGACGTTGATTATTGAGTAAAGTTGCCAGACGCAGGATTTGAATTAATGGCAGATATTGTTTTTTCTTAAATAGATTGAATCTTGGCAAATCATCCAGTTTTATTGTTTTGCGGTGACAGCGAACCAGTGTTGCCAATAGTAATTGTTGTTCCTGATTAAAGCCTGGCAAGTTGGTGTTTTGCAAAATATAAGCAGAGTGCCGTTGTAATCCGCTTAAATTAATACTTAGCCCAACTTCGTGCAGCATTGCCGCCCAGTGTAAAATCGCTTCGAGTTGGGGCTGCACCAGTTTTGGGTTCTGGATGGCCCATTGTTGGTAAAGCGCTTCAGTGGTATCGAGCACACGTTTTGCCTGTTCTCTGTCGATATTGTAGTGTTCAGCCAGGCTTTTTGCCGTTCTCCGGCGGATGTCCTGGTGGCGGAAGCGACCTTCCATTTCATATAAAACACCTTCGCGCAGAGCGCCATCTGATAGTTGTAACTCTTTTATATGCAAGGCATCGAATACACCGCATAAGATAGCCAGCCCGGGAACAAAAACGTGTTTACGATCATCGGATAATTCAGGTAAGTCGAGGGTTTTAAACTTTTTGAATTTAAGCACCTCTTTGACCAACATTTCCAGCCGTTCAGGTGTGATTAATCCATCCTTCTCTCCCATTGCGACCAGTACTTCATAAACGGCTTTGATTGTCCCGGATGCTCCGAGCACGGAGTTCCAGCCTTTTATGCGGTATTGCCATGAGAGGTTCTCCAATTTTTGAGCTGCTTCAAGCCGTGCTCGGCGGAATTTCTCCGCACTGATTTCGCCGTCGGAAAAGAATTGGTGAGAAAAACTGATGCATCCCATCCGGCGGCTTTCTATTAATAAAGGTTCAAAATTTTCGCCGATCACCAGTTCAGTAGAGCCACCGCCAATATCAATCACTAGCTTACGATCTTGTTCCGGCTGAGTGTGTTCGACGCCCATGTAGATCAGGCGGGCTTCTTCGTGACCGGAAATAATTTCAATCGGGTAGGGGATGACCTCTTGTGCCCGCCTGATGAATTCTTTGGCGTTGCTGGCTTCACGTAAGCTGTGAGTGCCGACTAGACAGACGTTATCTGCCGGAAAGCCTTGTAGTCGTTCAGCAAACAGCGCAAGGCAAGCCAGGCCGCGCGCCATGGCTTCTTCGCTTAATTCGTTTCTTTGATTAAGACCGTAAGCAAGGTAGACATGTTGTTTTATACGGCCAAGGATCTGCAATGCGCCGTTAACGATCCGTGCAATGATCATATGGAAACTGTTTGAACCTAGATCGATAGCAGCAATTTCCATTGGTCTGGGCGTAGATTTATCGTGTGTTAGCGGCATAAATTAGGCTCTTGGTCCAGGTTGTTCGAGGGCTTTTATATAGTCATAAATCGCCAGTTGTGCACGGATTTTCCGTTTATTGCCCCGTGGTACATAGCTGTTGCTCAATTCTTTATCGACGTAACGGGCTTTTACCGTATCGTTGAATTGTAGTTCGAGAATATCCAGCACACGTTGTTTCAATTGTGGATCAAGCAGGCAGACGGCAACCTCAATCCGGTAGTCGATATTACGGGTCATCCAGTCGGCAGAGGAGAGAAAGACTTTTTCATCGCCGCTATTGGTAAAGACATAAACCCGATCATGTTCGAGGTAACGGTCAACGATACTGGTGATTTGAATATTTTCGCTGAATCCTGGCTGATTGGGCACCAGTGAACACATACCACGTATTAGCAGGCGTATTTTCACACCCACTTCTGAGGCGTCATACAGACGGTCCACCAGATCTTTATCAACAAGGTTATTGATTTTTAACGTAATGCCAGCGGGTTTATCTGCTTTGGCGTTTGCTATTTCCTGAGAAATAAGCTGGTTGAGCATCGCGCGGGAATTTTGCGGCGAAACCATCAGGTTTTCAAAGTTGACCGGGCGATAGGGGTTTTCAATAAAGTTGAATACCCGACGCACTTCGTTGGTAATTTGCGGATTGGCTGTCAGCAGGGAATAGTCGGTATAAAGACGTGCCGTTTTTTCATTAAAGTTACCTGTACCAATATGGGCATAGCGAACAATTTCTTCGCCTTCCAGACGGGAAATAAAAAACAGCTTTGCGTGGATCTTTAGCCCCGGTGCTGAGAAAATAACATGCACACCTGCTTCGGTCAGCCGTTTGGCCCAATGAATATTGGCTTCTTCATCAAATCGTGCTTGTAATTCAACAACCACGGTAATTTTTTTACCGTTATGGGCTGCATGGATCATTGATTCAATAATGCGGGAGTCTTTTGCTACCCGATAAATATTGATCTTGATGGAAAGTACGCTTGGGTCAAAAGAAGCCTGGCGCAGTAATTCCAGCACGTGTTCAAAGGTGTGATAGGGATAATAGAGCAGAACGTCCTGTTCACGAATAGCATCAAAACCATTGCGAAAATGATCAAACCAGGTGTGCCGTAATCTCGGCAAGGGTCTGTTCAACAGGTTTTTCTTTCCCTCATTGGGAAATTTAATGAAATCTTTAAAGTTGTGATAGCGTCCGCCGGCAATCACCGAGTCATCATTTGACAAGCCAAGCTTGCTACGCAGTAATTCCACCATTTCATCCGGCATTTCTCTCTGATAAACGAATCTTACCGGTTCCGCAGTCAGTCGTTGTTTCAGCGTGGATGACATCAGTTCGAGCAGGCTTGATTCCATCTCTGTTGCTAAATCATATTCAGAATCACGGGTCATTTTCATTGAATAGGCATTTAGTGAATCATAGTCAAAGAAGCCTTTAAAAATTTCATCAAGACAGTAGCGCAGAATATTGTCCAGCAGGATCATTGATTTGCGTCGTCGTGGCATTTCAGGCGGCAAATTAACAAAACGTGGTACCTTATCTGACGGAATTTCCAGTAATGCGTATTGGATATTCTGGCTGTGGACAATTTCAACCGCCAGATAAGTGTAGTCATCTTTCAGAAATTCAACCAGATTTGTTTCCGGATTAATCAGGATTGGCGTGATATGAGGTCGCAGATGTTGACGAAAATATTGGCGTAACCAGATTTGCTGATTCGGTGAAATTTGCCGTTCATTGATCAGGAAAATTTGATTGCGGGCCATTTCCAGCAGTAACTCATTATAGAGCACATCAAATTCCTGATCGGTTTTAGCCACTTTAGATTGAATCTTTTTCAGTATGTGTCGGGAGCTGGTGGCAGCTCCCCGCGCTTCATTAATCAGTATTCTTCGCTTCACATCAGCAAAACGAACTTTGTAGAATTCGTCCAGATTATTGGAGTAAATACCCAGGAACCGCATCCGTTCTATCAATGGGTTGCTCTTATCCGCCGCTTCCTGAAGCACACGCTCGTTGAAGGATAACCAACTAAGTTCTTTCTCGGTATAGAGCCTGTCTTGGGACATTGTTACTCCAAGTGTTGAGGTAAAGGTAATATTATTAGTCGTGGCCGGTTGTTGTAATCTCGTCTGTCATGATGGGTTCAGGTCTTTTCATTTGCCTTGGATGCGAAATATTGAGGTTGGAAAACACACATGCGAATGGCTGTGCGGTAACAGCCATTAATAAAGAATTCATCTATTAATTCTCCCTCAGTGTAAAAACCCAGCTTATTATAGATATGAATGGCTTTGGTGTTTTCCTTATCAACAATCAGGTAGAGTTTATACAGGTTAAGGACAGAAAACGCGTATTCCATTGCCAGTTTTGCCGCTTTGATTGCATGGCCCTGACCCTGATAGGCCGGATCGATAATGATCTGAAATTCTGCCCGGCGATGGATGTAGTCGATTTCGACTAATTCAACCAGCCCAACTTTGGCGTTAGAATTCGTGATAATAAACCGACGTTCGCTCTGATCGTGAATATGTTTGTCGTAGAGATCGCTCAGTTCAACAAAAGCTTCATAAGGCTCTTCGAACCAGTAACGCATGACGCTGGCGTTGTTATCTAATTGATGGATAAATGGCAGATCTTCCCGCTCAAGGGGACGTAATCTGACAGGTGGAGAATGAGAACCACCAGACATTTGATACCTCGGTGTTTTTAATCAATAAGAGAGTATTATTAACAATAGTTCGCAGTGCCGGGTATATTACCACAGCACTGTAATTAGGGGGGAATAAATAGATTATTCTGCGGCATAGCCTTGTGGAGGAAGGATATTCCCATCCAAATGGGCTTTGCCATTAACCATGCTCAGGCGCCCTTCGACAAACCAGTTGATCACTAATGGGTAGATATCGTGCTCCTGAGTTTGAACTCGTTTAATCACCTCACTTTCTTGATCATTTGCAAAAATAGGGACTTTGGCTTGCAGGATCACTGGGCCGCCATCCAGCTCTTCTGTCACAAAATGAACGGAAGTGCCGTGTTCTGTATCGCCATTTTCCATTGCCTTGCGGTGAGTATGCAGACCGGGATATTTGGGCAATAGAGAAGGGTGAATGTTTAGCAGGCGACCAAAGTAGTGTTGAACAAAATCTGGCGTCAGAATACGCATATAACCTGCGAGAACGACTAAATCGGGTTGATACTGATCGATGGCGTGTTTCAGTGATTGATCATAAGTCTGGCGATCCGCATAGTTTTTCGGGCTGACGACATGGGCGGGAATTTCCGCCTGTTTAGCCCGTCGCAGACCGTAAGCATCGGCGGTATTACTGAATACCGCACAAATTTGTCCACTGATTTTGTTCTGTTGGCAGGCGTCAATCACCGCTTGGAGATTGCTGCCGTTGCCGGAGATCAATACAACGATGTTTTTCATTGAATAACAACCTGTTGTTCGTTCTCTTTCTGTGTGGCAATAGAGCCGATTTGCCAGGCTTTCTCACCGGCGGCGTTGAGCAATTCAAGCGCTTGCTTAACAGCTGTTTGTGGTAACGCAATGACCATGCCGACACCACAGTTGAATGTACGGTACATTTCATGACGGCTGACATTACCGGTTTGTTGCAGCCAGTTAAATATTGCCGGCCATTGCCAACTGGATTCATTAATTTGCGCCTGGGTATTTTCAGGCAGGACACGTGGAATATTTTCCCAGAAGCCGCCGCCGGTCAGATGAGCAATCGCGTGAACATCAAGGTGTTCAATCAGGGATAAAAGGGATTTCACATAAATTTTTGTCGGGGCGAGCAGGTGATCTGCCAGTGATTTGCCTTCAAGCTCAGTTGCTTCCGGATCTGTGTTGCTGACGGCCAGAATTTTGCGTATCAGAGAATAGCCGTTTGAATGAGGACCACTGGCGGCGAGAGCAATCAGGGCATCACCCGCCTGAACTTTACTGCCATCAATGATTTCTGATTTCTCAACGACACCAACACAGAAACCAGCAACATCATAATCTTCACCGTGATACATCCCCGGCATTTCCGCGGTTTCACCACCCACCAGAGCACAGCCGGATAATTTACAACCTTCCGCGATACCGGTAATAACGCTGGCGGCGGTATCAACATCCAGTTTTCCGGTTGCATAATAATCAAGGAAGAACAGGGGTTCTGCGCCCTGGACAACCAGGTCGTTGACGCACATTGCAACTAAATCAATGCCGATAGTGTCATGGCGTTTCAGATCCATCGCCAGACGCAACTTGGTACCAACACCGTCGGTACCGGAAACCAGAATAGGTTCGCGGTATTTTTGCGGTAATGCACATAAAGCGCCAAATCCACCTAAACCGCCCA
Organism: Photorhabdus sp. RM323S; assembly: GCF_042879375.1. Classification (NCBI taxonomy): domain Bacteria; kingdom Pseudomonadati; phylum Pseudomonadota; class Gammaproteobacteria; order Enterobacterales; family Morganellaceae; genus Photorhabdus; species Photorhabdus sp. RM323S. The sequence continues at coordinate 105,484 of NZ_JBHFKZ010000006.1, read as the reverse complement.
TGACTTCTGGACGACGAGTCTGTTTTACAACACCTTTGATACGGTCTACCAAGGCATTACCAGCATCGATATCTACACCGGCATCTTTATAGCTGAGAGAGGTTTTGTTGGTCACTGAGAAGCCCTCAAGGCGGTTGCATTTGATAAATTAAGATAGAACACTGACAATTCTAACAGCCTGAGCAAACGTTTGCGAGACTCTTATTTAGGATCTCAGTTATCGGAGAAAAGCCGTGCGTTTGATTAAAATCAACGGATTGGTAGTGGTGTTGTGGTTAAAAGGCGGTATAATCTCGCGATTTTTTGTCTGCCGATGACTTGACATACAGTAGGAGAAGTCCATGAAGATCGTTGAGGTGAACCACCCACTTGTTAAACATAAACTCGGCCTGATGCGAGCGAATGATATCAGCACCAAACGCTTTCGTGAACTGGCCGCAGAAGTCGGAAGCCTTCTGACTTATGAAGCCACCGCTGATTTAGAAACCGAAAAGGTCACGATTGATGGCTGGTGTGGCCCGGTAGCTGTTGAGCAGATTAAAGGTAAGAAAATAACCGTTGTGCCTATTTTGCGTGCAGGATTGGGTATGATGGATGGCGTATTGGAGAACGTACCAAGTGCCCGGATCAGTGTCGTAGGTGTGTATCGCGATGAAGAAACGCTAGAACCGGTCCCTTATTTCCAGAAACTGGCTTCTAATATTGATGAACGTCTGGCGCTGGTGGTTGATCCCATGCTGGCGACCGGCGGTTCCATGATTGCAACTATCGATTTATTGAAAAAAGCAGGCTGTCAGTCAATTAAAGTTCTGGTTTTGGTTGCGGCACCTGAAGGTATTACTGCGCTGGAAAGAGCCCATCCCGATGTAGAACTGTATACCGCTTCTATTGATGAGAGACTTAATGAACAGGGCTACATTGTGCCCGGTCTGGGGGATGCAGGCGATAAAATATTTGGTACAAAATAATAAGTTAGCCGACTTTTGAGTCGGCTTTTTTTTGGTTCGTGATGCGATAATATCAAGAGGATAAACAAATGACCCGTCGCACTATTGGGGTAGATGAGCGGCTTCCACTTTTACAGACCATTCCACTGAGCTTCCAACATCTTTTTGCTATGTTTGGTGCGACGGTATTGGTGCCGATTCTGTTTAAAGTTAACCCGGCGACGATTCTGCTATTTAACGGGATCGGTACATTGTTATATCTGATTATTTGTAAGGGAAAAATTCCGGCGTATTTGGGATCGAGTTTCGCATTTATTTCGCCGGTTTTATTGTTGTTGCCATTGGGGTATGAATTAGCATTGGGCGGTTTTATCCTGTGTGGTGTGCTGTTTTGTCTGGTTGCATTAATTGTTAAAGTGGCGGGACGAGGCTGGATTAATGTGCTGTTTCCACCTGCGGCAATGGGGGCGATTGTTGCGGTTATCGGGCTGGAGCTTGCTGGTGTTGCGGCTGATATGGCCGGTTTGCGTCCGGCAGAAGGCGCTGATGTTAATCCAACGACGCTGACAATTTCGCTGGTCACACTGGCGGTGATTGTTCTTGGCTCCGTAATGTTCCGTGGATTTCTGGCAATCATTCCGATTTTGATTGGGGTGTTGGTGGGCTACGCACTGGCATTCCTGTTGGGGGAGGTTGACTTGACTCCTGTGCGTGAAGCACCGTGGTTTGCATTGCCAACTTTTTATACGCCCCGTTTTGAATGGTTCGCCATAATGACGATCCTGCCTGCGGCATTGGTTGTTATCGCGGAACATGTTGGTCATTTAGTTGTTACGGCAAATATTGTGAAGAGAGATTTGTTGAAAGAACCCGGTTTGCATCGTTCTATGTTCGCGAATGGTTTCTCAACTGTGATTTCTGGTTTCTTTGGTTCAACCCCGAATACGACTTATGGCGAAAATATTGGTGTGATGGCAATTACCAAAGTTTACAGCACCTGGGTTATTGGTGGCGCGGCGGTATTGGCGATTCTGCTCTCCTGTGTCGGTAAACTGGCGGCAGCAATTCAAGCCGTGCCTGTTCCGGTCATGGGCGGTGTTTCTCTGTTGCTTTATGGGGTTATCGGAGCATCCGGTATTCGGGTGCTGATTGATTCCAAAGTGGATTACAATAAAGCACAAAATCTGATTCTGACCTCCGTTATTCTTATTATTGGTGTCAGTGGCGCGAAAATAAATATTGGCGTTGCTGAACTTAAAGGGATGGCGCTGGCAACCATTGTGGGTATTGGTATGAGTCTGATTTTCCGCTTGATTAGTATTATTCGTCCTGAAGAACGATATATTGAATCTTCTGTTGAATCTGTTAAGCGCGATAAGTCATTGAAGCAATAAATTCGATTTATTTCCCCGTTTTGAATGGTTTTAATCAGGGAGAGCGGGGGAGGTGGACGTAAACTTATTTACGGTACCTGCGTTATGGAGGAAAAAGGAGCGAAAAGCTCCCTTTTCAGTTTATCGGACTACGTACCAGTTTCGTTTTTCATTGAGATACTGAACAGTACCTTCTCTTTCGGATTTTTTTAGGGCACTGTAAGCGGCTCTCATACGTTCAGCTTTTTTAGCTACCGCTTTTTCGAGTTCAAGCTTTTCTTTTTCGGCTTGTTTGTTATGTATGTATGACATAACCCCTCCTATTTGGATCTAACTTATCTGTCATGGTAAAGCCGTTTTGTGTCACAAATCGATTAATATATCGTTTATAGACCCTGTTCAGTCGCTCATCTGCGGCTAGCAAAATATATCCACTAGGACTAACCGCATTATAGTGCTCATTAATCAACCTCTCAACTGCGGACATAATTATGATCATTTGAGCATGGTTATTTGTCGGGTACCTCTCAAATAGTGTGTTATTGTCTAAATTGTTTTTTGCATATTCCACGCCAGACACTTCAAAGTCTGAGAGATGTGCTTCGCCATATCTGAGGTTTTCTATTTTAAAAGGCATAGATTTTCCCAAAGTTTCAACATGTTGAAACCTTATATTTTCAGTATTCTTCAATTAATTGCTTTCATGGCAGAATTATAATACTGATTTTACTGTTCAAACTTGGCAGGAGAAATAAATGCGCGTTACGCCGCAAAAAAAAGAGGTTATAAGGTCAGTTAACGATAAAAGATATCAGTATTAGTCTATTAGTTACTAATAACTGATATCTCTTTAATTTTATGCTCGTTCTGGTTTCAGGTTATTCAACCAGGTGCAGATTATTCATTAAAATTGCGGCAGATAATCACGATTTATCGCTAATACGTCATCCAAAAGCGGAAAAGCAATATCCACATCGGCAACCAGTGGGTTGGTGATCAATGCCCGCAATGCAGCGTTGCGATCGCCATGAACTGCTGCTTCAATCGTCAAACGTTCGAAGGTTTTTATCTGCTGGGTCAGAGAGTACATACTGTCAGGTAGGCGGCCAAATGTCAGCGGGTGAGCGCCCTCTGCATTAATGATACAGTTGGTTTCAATGACGGCATCGTCCGGCAGGCCACGAATAGCACCGCGATTAGGGGTATTAACCACCAGCTGGCTGCCAAGATTGTTGTGAATAGCGCACATCAGATCCAATGCAACCTCAGAATAGAATGCACCACCGCGGAAACTGAGCTGTTCTGGTTTGTGAGCAAGGTTTGGATCGGCATACAGTTCAAACAGCTCCTGTTCTACTTTCATGACTTGTTCTGCCCGTGTGCCTTGTTTGGCGGCGGCTTCGCGCTCTTCTTGCAACATGCTGTGGGTCTGGTAGAAGTAACGGTGATAAGGGCAGGGGATTGCACCTAATGCTCTGAGTAATGGCGGGGGCCAGGGGGATTCTTTAATGTTATTCATGGTTAATGCTACACCGTTGCATAACATATCAAGTACCCGATGTGTTTCATCCCGCCCTGAAACCAGTACCTGATGTACCCAAACCATATGATTAAGCCCGGCAAAACGTAATTGCACATCTTGATAAGGGTGTTGCAGCATATTGGCAATCATATGGTGCATGGTGACCGGGACATTACACAGGCCGATAATTTTTGCTTTGCTGTAACGGGAAACCGCTTCGGTGACGATCCCAGCCGGGTTAGTGAAGTTAACAATCCATGCATCTGGCGCAAGTTGTTCAACTTTACCGGCGATATCCAGCAAAACGGGGATGGTACGCAGCGCTTTGGCAAATCCACCTACGCCTGTCGTTTCCTGACCGATTAAGCCATATTTCAGCCCCAGACGTTCATCCATAGCACGCGCCGGAAGCTGGCCGACACGCAATTGAGTCAAAATAAAACTGGCGCCGCGAATTGCATTATCCGGTGTGAAATGTACGCTGACGATAACGTGTTCCAGGCCATGGCGGGCCAGCATACGACGGGTAAGTGCAGCGATAATTTCTACTTTCTGTTTTCCACCATCAATGTCAACTAATGCCAGTTCAGAGAGTGGAATGCTTTTGTTGCGCTGAATGAGTCCTTCTACTAACTCAGGTGTGTAGCTGCTACCGCCACCGATAACAGCTATTTTGATCTGTTTCATATTTTTTCCTCCTGTGATGGCATCCGGCGGTAGAGTTCAATCATATCGCCGGCAAGATCCTGAATAACCATCGCGTTCATCAAGTGATCCTGTGCATGTATAGTGATCAGATTGACAGGCAATTTACCGCCGCCTTCATCCAACCCGATTAAAGTAGTTTGAATGGCATGCGCTTCCTTGATTGCCTGTTGGGATTCAGCCATCAGTGTTTGTGAAGCTTGAAAGTCACCGTTTCTGGCATGTTGTAATGCCATCAGCGCATGGCTGCGTGCGCTCCCGGCATGAATCAGCAGTTCGACAATAGTTTGTTCCAAATCCATGTGTAAATCCTCCGAAGATCATGGCTAAGATTGCGTTTCTACGCTGGTGGATATCGTCTCTTCTTGTTGTTTATTTTCTTCATTGATTAATTGCTTTTCATAAACTTTGAAGAAGGGATACCAGATAAATAGATCGATTATCATCAGCACAATAACCAGCACTGCCGCACGGTAATCCCAGGCGGCGGAAAGCATTGCACCGAATGGGGCCGGTGTGGTCCAAGGAGAGATAGCGACCATTTTATGCACCAGATCAAGATGTAGGGTGCTGTAAGACAAGACTGCATTGACCAATGGCACAACCAATAATGGAATTAATAGGGTTGGGTTCATAACAATCGGTGAGCCAAATAGCAGTGGTTCATTAATGTTGAACATGGCCGGAACTGCGCTCAGTTTTCCGATAGTACGCAAGTGTATAGAACGGCTGCGTAGGTAAAGAATAGCCAGAGCCAGGGTGGAGCCGGAGCCGCCAATACAGACATAAAATGACCAATAAGCATCAGTGAGAATTTGGGTTGCCGCAGCTCCTTGAGCCATTAATGCTGCATTGGTGGCAATATTTGCCATAAATATTGGGCTCAACAGGACAGTAACAATGTTGGCACCGTGAATACCGGCAAACCACAGTAGATTGGCAATCAGCACTGCTAGCATAATGGCGGGCAGTGTGTCACCAACGGAAATGAGAGGTTGGAAAATTTGCATTATGGCGGCAGGAAGCAGCAGATTGAATTCACTCTGCAAGAACACGCTGATCGGGTAAACCGTTAGCAAGATACCGATGACCGGATACAGAAGTTCAAAAGAACGGGCAATTGCCGGTGGTACTTGTGCCGGCATACGGATGGTGATGTTATATTTTTTTAATAAACGCGTCAGTTCAACTGACCAGATAGCGCAAATCAATGCGGTGAATACACCTGCTCCTCCGAGAAAATCGAGTGCTATTTTGTTTTCTATTTGCGGTGCTGCCGCTAATAAAAATGCCATTAGTGACAGTAAAGCAGAAGTTAACCCATCCAGACCGTAGGATTTAGCCAGGCTGTAGGCCGTGCCGACGGAAACAAATATGCTCATTAATCCCATGGTCATAAAGTAAGGCATGGTGATGGTGTCCCAGTGAGTTTTCGCAAAGGACAACCAAACTTGACCAAATGAGGATGAAGTTTGTGCATCAAATGGCGGGTTTGCCACAATTAGCATGATACTGCCGATGAGCAAAAATGGCATGGCTGAGATAAAACCGTCACGTATCGCACTAATATGTCGCTGGTTACCGATTCGTCCTGCAAGTGGGACAATATGGCTTTCTACGACACGTATGAAAGCAGTATAGAGGCTCATAGGGCACTCCGTATGATGATGAAGTTAATTATTCCAACAGGCTTAATGCCTTATCGAGAATTTTGTCACCACGGAGAGCGCCGTAATCCATCATGTCAATAATGTCTATCGGCTTGCCGAGTGGTTTGGCGATAGCGGAAAAATGAGCCAGCTGATGTCTTACTTGCGGGCCAAGTAAAACAACGTCGGCATCGGTTATTAGATGTTTTAATTCGATGGTAGAGGCGGCCTTGATCTCAATGTCCAATGCTCGTTTTGTCACTTCTGCCTGCATACGTTGTACCAGCATGCTGGTGGACATGCCAGCAGAGCAACACAATAGGATTTTTTTCATTACTCAGCTTCCTGTTTATTATGTCAGTTGATAATGGGGTAGGCGGTAAATCAGAGCGCCCCCACTTCTTATTAAGATTAGCACTTATGTTAAATTTGTTGCGATTTTGTTGGCATATTATTCCATCCAAAAACACATGCACACAGATACTTGTATGGCGTACAGTCCTTCCTCAGCATGATGGGCTGTGAGAGGCTTACCACAAGAATTTTTCAGGTTCTTTCTTGAAAATTATTCTATTGTCGTGTCTGTTAGTGAGCAGACATCAGATGGGCGCAGGTTCTGGGAGCGTATGATTGCTTGGGCAATCAATGCTGATGGATATCACGTATATGTTTCTGATGGTACCAGAGAGGAGCGTCCGCTGAATTTGATTACATCATGGGATGATTTCTATATAACTTGGGCTGATTATTGTTGGGGCTATGACAAGGATTACCACTATCATCGCCTTTTTGTTATCAGTAAAGAACTATTACATTGATCCTTCTGAAAACTGACAAATCTCACCATCTGACTATTCCCTCTTAGATAGCATGAAATTAAAAACTTAGCCCTTTCCTGCTTTCGCATTCAGAATATTTCACCAGTGCTTGCAGGTTGTTCTGTATTGTGAAGAAATATTGTACATTTAAGGCGAGGCTGACATGGGTTTAACTTATTGAATCCAAAAAATAGTTTTTTTATTATTTATCTATACAGTTCATTTACAACTATTTTCTGTGATAAACTTGTTTGCGCTTGTTACCTGCTCTGTTTGAGGTGCTTCTGAACACACCATCGCAGCTTTCATTACCTTTATATCTTCCCGATGATGAAACTTTTGCCAGTTTCTTTCCGGGGGAAAATGCTACCCTGTTAGCTGCACTCAAATTGGCCATTAATCAGCCGCATGGCAGCTATATTTATTTTTGGTCCCGTGATAGTGGGGGGCGAAGTCATTTGTTGCATGCCGCATGTGCTGAATTGTCCCTGAAAGATGAAGCTGTGGGCTATGTTCCGCTGGATAAACGTGCCTATTTTATCCCTGAGGTGCTTGAGGGCATGGAACACTTATCACTGGTTTGTATCGATAATATCGAATGTATTGCTGGTGATGAAGAGTGGGAAATGGCGATTTTCAATCTTTATAATCGCATTCTGGAAATCGGTCGCACTTGTTTGCTTATCAGTGGCGATCGTCCGCCTCGTCAAATTGATCTCAGGTTACCTGATTTGGCTTCCCGTCTGGACTGGGGGCAAATTTATAAATTACAACCGCTTTCCGATGATGAGAAATTACAGGCTTTGCAACTGCGTGCAAAATTACGTGGGTTTGAGTTGCCGGAAGATGTGGGGCGTTTCTTACTGAAAAGATTAGACAGAGAAATGCGGACGCTGTTTATGACATTGAATCAGTTAGATCATGCTTCGATCGTTGCCCAGCGCAAGCTGACGATTCCATTTGTGAAGGATATTCTGCATCTTTAAAGATGATGGTGATTTCACCATCATCATATCTACCAGATTAGGCAAGAATTTCTTTTATTTGTTCCGGCGGGCGCCCAAGCCTGGCTTTATCACCACAAACGACAATAGGACGCTCAATCAGTTTAGGATTGGCACCCATCACTTTCAGTAGATCGTGTTGAGTGAGTTTTTCATCGGCCAGATTTAACTCTTTGTATAGCTCTTCTTTCGTTCGCATCAACTGGCGCGCATCATGAAAACCAAGCTGTTTTAACAGAACAGATAATTGCTCTACTGTAGGAGGGACCTCCAGATAGAGAATAATCTGTGGCTTAATTCCTTGCTCTTCAATAAGAGCCAAAGTTTCACGGCTTTTGGAGCAGCGGGGGTTATGATAAATGATCACCTGTTGCATGAAAATTCCTTAACGTTTGTATTGATTGTAACGTTGTTGTAGCTGGCGTAACTGATCGATACGGGCATCATAACGTTCTTGATCGTAACTGCCTAATTTTACCAATGCGCTGGCACTGCTGAGGTATTTAATGGCATTGTCAAACTGACCAAGAAGTGCCATTTCTTCAGCATATGCTGATAATTCTTCATGGCGTTTGCCTTGTTGGGCGGCGGCTTCCCTCATCAGGCTCCAACCGTTTAGATCATCAGGATTATTGAATGTATAACGGTAGAGCAGCTTTACAGCCTGTGGGTATTGCTTTGCGTGAACCAGTGCGTTTGCCAGATTAATCTGTAAGACCACATTGTCTTTTTGTTTCTGTAAGGCGTTTTGTAATCGGGTGATCGCCTGAGCCGTTCGGTTCTGTTCAATATCAATATCGGTCATCGTGTCAATAAACCAGAGGTTATCTGGTTGTTTTGCTAATAATGGTGCCAGAATTGCCCGCGCCTCAGTGTATTTTTTATCCTGAGAAAGTAAGATTGCCTGCCCATAAGCGGCGGCAAGTTGCTCTTTAGCTGTGCCTTGACGGTAATTTTCTAAAATCTGTTCCAGATAGTCGCGTTGCTTTGTGGTGTACATTGCCATAATACGGACCTTGGCGAACAGAAAATCTTGAGATTGTGGAACACGCTTGGCGGGGTGTTGGTTAGCACGGTTACGAGCATCAGCAAGGCGGCTGTCAGGTAATGGGTGAGTGAGCAACATCTCTGGTGGTTTAGAACTGTAACGGGTCTGATCTGCCAGGATCTGCATAAAATCCGGCATACCTTGGGGATCAAAACCCGCTTTGCGTAGCGTCTGCATGCCAATGCGGTCAGCTTCCTGCTCATTGGATTGGGTAAAGCTGATCATACCTTGTTGTATACCGGCAAAAGTTCCGCTGAGTGCTGCCATTCCCGCTTGTGGGTTAGCCATCATCAACAGAATAGAGCCCAGCATACTTGCCCAGGCCAGTGGTGCGGTACGCTGCTGATCTTCCATCATTCGTGCCAGATGGCGCTGAGTGACGTGGGAAATTTCGTGGGCTACAACGGATGCCAGTTCGCTTTCATTACGGCTATAACGAAAAAGTGCGGCATGGAGTACGACGTTACCGCCAAAGAAAGCGTAAGCGTTAATATTTGGGTTATTGATCAGATAAAAATGAAAAGGTGTTTTAACTGAATCGGCATTAGCGACCAACCTTTGTCCAAGGGTGTTGATATATTGCGTCAATAATGGGTCATAAATCAGCGGAGCGTTGTCACGCATCTGGCGGACGTAAAAATCGCCCATTGCCAGTTCCTGATTGATGCTCAGGGTTGAACCTGCCGTGGTACCTATATCCGGCAATGAATCTTCAATAGAGGCGCTGAGAACAGGGGGACTTACTAGCAATAGTGTACTGATCAATATTGCTATCAGGGATTGTTTAGACCTTATTTTCATAAAACAAAAATGCTCTCATTTGGCCATCGTTTTAGATAATACGTGTATGATGAACAAGGGTACCTTAAAATTAACCAATTAGTACAATTTTTAATAAAAATAGAAACATGAAGATTGCTATCAAGGAGCCTGGTCAATGCTGGATATGATTATACAGTGGTATCGCCGTCGGTTTACTGATCCGCAAGTTATTGCGTTGTTTGTCATCCTCCTGGCAGGGTTTTGCATTATTTATTTTTTACATGGCATTTTGACGCCATTACTGGTGGCGATTGTTCTCGCGTATTTATTGGAATGGCCAACTGCCAAACTTGAGACGCTGGGATGTTCGCGGACAGTGGCTGTTTGTATTGTGCTGATTATTTTTTCCGGGATCAGCTTGCTGGTTATTCTGATTGTGGCACCAACGGCATGGCAGCAGGGAATTAATCTGTTGTCAGATATGCCTAATATGCTTAACCGGTTTAATGAATATGCTCAAACATTACCGGCCCGTTATCCGGCTTTGGTTGATGCCGGCATCATTGATATGATGGCCGAAAATCTGCGCAGTAAGATTTCAACGGCTGGAGAATCCGTGGTGAAGTTTTCGGTAGCTTCATTGATTGGTTTGCTGACATTGGCTATCTACCTGATTCTTGTGCCACTCATGGCCTTTTTTCTGCTAAAAGATAAAAACCAGATGCTGCAAGCGTTACAACGGGTTTTGCCACGTAACCGTATTTTGGCCGGGCAGGTATGGCGCGAAATGAATCAGCAAATTACTAACTATATCCGTGGTAAAGTGACGGAAATGGTGATTGTTGGTATCTGTACTTACGCTGTATTCGCATTTCTTGGGTTAGATTATTCATTACTGCTTGCGGTTCTGGTTGGGCTGTCAGTGTTAATTCCTTATGTAGGCGCGGTGATTGTTACTATTCCTGTTGTACTGGTTGCTTTATTTCAATGGGGCGTCGGGACAGATTTCTGGACCTTGATTATTGCTTATTTGGTTGTTCAGGGGCTGGATGGCAATTTACTGGTGCCGATTTTGTTCTCTGAAGCCGTAAACTTGCATCCGCTGGTGATTATTCTTTCTGTGATTACTTTTGGTGGCTTATGGGGATTTTGGGGCATATTCTTTGCTATTCCGCTAGCGACGCTGATTAAAGCCGTTATTCATGCATGGCCGGAGGAGATGGTTATAACAGAAGACGATGAAATAAAAGAATAAATCTATTTTTAATATGAAAGTGGACTTTGTATTTATTTCTGGGTTAATACCGGTTATTCGTTATTAGGGCAAGTACGGAATGGGAATCTCTCTCCCGTACTTGCCACAGGTATCTTGAGTTGCTGAATGAGTACGATTAATTTTTTAGCGGTTTTTTATTAAAGATACTGTTTCAGATAATCCACCACGATCTGATGGTGATCACTGGTCTTAAATTTATCAAAAACATGCTTAATATTACCTTTGGTATCAATCAGGAAACTGATACGGTGGATACCATCATAGGTTTTCCCCATAAACTGTTTCTCACCCCAGACACCAAATTGTTCAGCAATTTGATGATCTTCATCGGACAGCAATGTGAAGTTCAGCATTTCTTTCTCCACAAAGCGTGACAGTTTACTTGGGTTATCGGTACTGATACCCAGCACCTCAACACCTAATTCCTTTAATGTATGCATTTCATCGCGCAGACCACAGGCTTGTACAGTACAACCAGGAGTCATTGCTTTAGGGTAAAAATAAACTAAAACACGCTGACCTTCGAAATCAGACAAGTTGATTGTTTCTCCATCTTGGTCAGGAAGGCTGAATTGAGGGGCCTTATCACCGGCTTTCAATGGGCTCATCACGTATTCTCCGTTTAATCTTTCTACTAAAGTGGTTCAAGAATACTAATACTGCCTTGTGCATTTAGATCTGTACATAGCTTATTAAACGTCTGCTTAATAATTATGCCGTCATCATCTAATAGACTGTGAGCGGTAATCTGGATTTGTAGCCGGGCAGGGATATCATCTTCTGGTGACTGTGTTTTTGATACCAGTTCAGCAATATTAAAATCCTGCGTGGTAAACAGATTGGTAAACTGCTCAACAATACCGGGTGAATCATCAACATCAACCTTAACGGAAACCGTGGAAGGAAATGTTGTATGATCATCACATCTTGTACGTTTCATGACGAGAAGAAGATCCAGCTCGGCCCCTTTCTGTGGCAGCGAAGATTCAATCATGGTGATGGCGTTCCAGCTACCGGAAAGCAGCATAATGAAGGTGAATTCCTCACCAAACATCGCTAAACGGCTGTCTTCAATGTTACAACCACATTCACTCACAAGACGAGTGATCGTGTTGACGATACCAGGACGGTCAGCGCCTAAAGCGGTTATAACGAGAAAATGTTGTTCTGATTGTGGCAAAGTCACTTTTCCTTCTCTGCTGTAGTTTATTTAAGGTAAACACAAAAAGGGTATACTGCCAAGGTCAATCGTATCAAAGTTGCTCTATTGTTCTCATTCCCCACCTTTGAATTTCAATAAATTACTTTGGTTATCACTTCTTTTTAATGGAGATTATCCGGTATTAACAAAATTCATTGAAATCCTGTGTTAAATAGTTTCCTTCTGTATGACTAGAAAGTACCATTAAACTCTTGTTTGTATAGGGGGGTATGTAATGTCTAGCGGGAGTTTTGAATTTACAGGCAGCATTGTTGCACTGGTAACACCAATGGATGCGAATGGTCATGTTGATAAGGCCAGTTTGAAAAAGTTAATTGATTACCATGTTGCCAGTGGTACATCAGCGATCGTTTCGGTAGGAACAACCGGAGAGTCTGCCACATTGAGTCACGATGAGCACGGCGATGTTGTTTTGACAACGGTGGAACTGGCCGACGGACGTATTCCGGTCATCGCCGGAACAGGCGCGAATGCGACTGCTGAGGCAATATCTCTGACGAAACGTTTTGAAAACAGTGGTGTTGTTGGTTGCCTGACGGTAACGCCTTATTATAATAAGCCATCACAGGAAGGTTTATATCAGCACTTTAAAACGATCGCTGAACATACTGATTTGCCACAAATTCTGTATAATGTGCCCTCCCGTACAGGGTGTGATCTGTTGCCGCCAACTGTAGCGCGTTTGGCGAAAATTAAAAATATTGTCGCAATTAAAGAAGCTACAGGGAACTTAAGTCGTGTCAGTCAAATCCAAGAGTTAGTTAATGATGATAACTTCATCTTGTTGAGTGGTGATGATGCAAGTGGGTTGGATTTTATCCAGCTTGGTGGTAAAGGGGTAATTTCTGTTACTGCAAACATTGCGGCTGCTGAAGTGGCTGAATTTTGTAAGTTGGCGTTGAGCGGCCAGTTTGCAGAAGCGCGTAAACTGAATAACCGCCTGATGGATTTACACCATCAACTCTTTGTTGAACCTAACCCAATTCCAGTCAAATGGGTATGTTACAAATTAGGGCTGATTGCTGATGACACGCTGCGTCTGCCGATGACGCCATTGACAGATGCAGGAAAAGTCTCAGTCGAAAAAGCCTTGAAAACGGCTGGATTACTGTAAAATTTAGGGAATTTTAATGGCAATATTGTTGCAAAAATCAAAGGTGATGAAAGCTGCTGGTATGTCACTGGTAGTGTTATTGGCCGCGTGTTCTGGTGACCAAAGTTATAAGCGTCAGATCAATGACGATGACACGTATCTTGAAACTCCTCCTCTGAAAGCGCTGAATGTTCCTGCGGGTATGATATTGCCATTACAGAATGGTGAATATGATATTCCTCCAACAGTATCAAAAGGACAGGTTGGCAAAGGGCTTGATATTCGCCCACCGTCGCAGGCATTGGCCCTGTTGAGTGGCACCCGTGCTGAAAATAGTGTGAAGAGCAGTAAATTGCTGCTTGAAAACACACCTGAGAATAGCAATCTGTGGTCACAGATTAATCATGTTCTGCTGAAAAAAGGTTACAAAGTTAGCCAGCGCGATGATGCTGGTCAGACACTGACAACCGACTGGATTGAATGGCCGCGTGCAGATGAAAATGTTCCGTATCAGATTCGCTATCGTATCAGTATTGCACACCAGAGTTATCAGATTGAATTATCAGTGACCAATGAAGGACTGAGACAAGGTGATCAACTAATCACTGATCCTATCGAAATCCAACGTTATAACGCACTGATGCTCAATGAATTGATCGAAGGTGTGAACCAACAGCGTGAACGGATTAGTGATAATACAGCAGCCCGCAATTTGGGGCCATTAGATGTACAGAGTGGCGGTGATACTTCTGGGTTACCTCAGATGATTGTTCGTGCGCCATATAATATCGTCTGGGATAGGTTACCGGCAGCGCTGGAAAAAGCGGGTATGAAAGTGGGTAGCCGCAGCCGTTCGACGGGTTCTATCGCTGTAACTTATAAAGGTCTTAGCGCATCGGACTGGAAATCAATGGGGGTTAATGAACCTTCCATCAGCGAAGGTGATTATAAATTACAGGTTGGTGATTTGAATAACCGCAGTAGCTTGCAGTTTATTAGTGATAAAGGTAAACCGTTGACTCAATCACAAAATGATGAACTGGTTGCAGCATTGAAAGCCGCTTTCAGCCAGACGACAGGATCATAGATATAAATAAAGGGGCGAAATGAATTGCCCCTTTGTTGTAATAGTTAATGCAGCAAGTAATGGCCCTGAAAGAATTTTTGGATTCACGAAAAGCGGAATTTTATTTGCAGGTAATAATTCTGGTTATTTTAATTGGATGAGGAGAAGGCTGTTGGCCTAAAAATGAGTTCGTTTTGTAGACTAATTTGATAACGATAGAAAAAATCGACCTTTTGAACAGGATTTTGTTAGCAATCTGCTTTATTATTTATCTCTGACGTTTATTCAGTAGTGATATTTTGGAGTATATAAGATGCAGAAAAAAGCTGAGTTGTATCGTGGGAAGGCAAAAACGGTGTACACCACTGATGATCCTGATTTGCTGGTGTTGGAGTTCCGTAATGATACATCAGCATTGGATGGCGAACGCATTGAACAGTTTGACCGCAAAGGGATGGTGAATAACAAATTTAACCATTTCATCATGAGCAAACTGGAAGAAGCGGGTATCCCGACACAAATGGAACGTCTGTTATCAGACACCGAAGTCTTGGTTAAAAATCTGGATATGGTGCCGGTTGAATGTGTTATTCGCAATCGTGCTGCGGGTTCATTGGTTAGACGCCTTGGTGTTGAGGAAGGTGTAATATTGAATCCACCTTTGTTCGATCTGTTTCTGAAAAATGATGCCATGCATGACCCAATGGTGAATGAGTCTTATTGTGAAACGTTTGACTGGGTTAGCAAAGAGCATCTGGCTGAGATGAAAAGATTAAGCTACAAGGCTAATGAAGTATTGAACAAATTATTTGATGATGCCGGTTTGATTTTGGTTGATTTCAAACTGGAATTTGGTTTGTTTAAAGGGCAGGTGATTCTGGGGGATGAGTTCTCTCCTGATGGCAGCCGTTTGTGGGATAAAGAGACTTTAGACAAAATGGATAAAGATCGTTTCCGCCAAAGTCTTGGTGGCCTGATTGAAGCGTATGAAGAGGTAGCGCACCGTATCGGTGTTATTTTGGATTAATTGCGCAAACGATTACCTGGGCCGAAAGGCCCTTTTATTGATATAAATTCATTTTGGTTATAATTCTTTTATTTATTTTTTGTGACCAGATATTATCCGATAACATGGGTAGTGAATATAAATTAATTCAATGTAAGAGTAGATTACCGTTTTATTAGTCATAACTCGCTGAAATTATGGGCAACTCAAGGTGTGTCAATATTGAATGGAAATTCATTTATATAATCGCTATATATTTGTCAAAATCATTATAATTCGTTGGGATTATCACCGGTTTTTCCTCTATTTATGATTCATGGCTTGGAGCCAGTTATTTATTATTCACATTGGTGATATATCTTCCAATTAGGATGTTAAATAACCTTACGAAGGTATTGACATTATAGAATAAGATATAAATTTTGTTTTCTTGTGATAGTGTTTATAAAGACTTTAATCAGATAGTGATAAATGCGGATATTTTGCGATAATTGCATTTTGCTAACTGTGAACAAAATCTTGCTGTTGTAATCGATCTGTTATTAATAATCCCGATGTTGTGAATAACATCCCTAATTTTACTGAGGTGCCATAACCCAAAGATGGAAAACATCATGTCAAAGAAGTTAACTGTATGGCGGATATTGCTACATAGCGCCATACCGTTTAAGGGAACGGTTATATGTGCTTTTCTGGCTTTAGCCGTGACATTATCCTGTGATCTGAGCGGTCCTTATATTATCAGGAATTACGTTGATGAGGCGACATCAGGTACGACTGCTGATCAACTTATCGTACTGGCAATCATTTATATTTTTATCGCGTCGATTGGTGTGATCGGTAGTCTGGTAACCAGTTACATGAGCACTAAGGCCGGTTGGGGTATTGCTGATACCATTAGATATAAGCTCTTTCATCATGTGATGACTGTTCTACCTGTATTGGAAATAGAACGAAGATCGCAGGGCGAGTTGCTGGAAAATATTGAAGGCAATGCTGACATTATAGGAAAAACGATTTCTAAAGCGGGTTTCAAAGCCATTGCTAATTTAGCAATGACAATAGGTACATTGATAATTATATTCAGCGTCATGCCTCAGGCCGGTATTGCTATGGCTATTGTTGTCATACTGGTGGCCTATGTATTAATTCAATTAACTCGACTTTCTGTTCGTCGCTGGCTTATTGCACGCAATGAGAAAGCCCGAATCTTTGGTTTTATCGGTGATTCACTACATGCAATGGATGATTTACAACCATTGTCACAGGCGCATTGGCCGGCCACTGCATTTCGTAAGATGCTGTTGGTATTACTCAAATTTGAACGCAGTGCCTATATTGGTGGCAGAGCGTTTTGGCCAATTACTCAGCTCTTCTTTGCATTGTGTTTCGGTATAGGTTTTGGTTTTGGGCTTCAATTACTTGGTGAGAACAGCTTAAGCATCGGGACATTGACCATGATTTATCTCTACGTTGATAAACTTCGCGAGCCGGTGGAGGAGATGTCATCAGAGATAGAGCTGATACAGAAATTATTTGCTGCTTTATCACTGGCGACAAAAACGTTAAATGAAGGTGCGCCAGGTAAACCATCAAATAATTTGTTGCCGGATGGTCCTCTTTCTATCCATTTTGATAATGTTGATTTCAGTTATAACGGGGAAGAAGCACTGGTTTTGCATGGTGTTAACTTTTACGTCGCTCCGGGAAGTAAAATTGGCATTATCGGCAGAACAGGCGCGGGAAAAAGTACCATTCTTAATTTGATGTGTGGATTTGCGAGACCCGACTCAGGAAGAGTGACTATTGGCAATATTGATGTCTCAACAATTAAACCTGAAGAGTTTGCCAAAAAGGTTTCCGTTCTTAGTCAGCATTCTCATCTGTTTTCTGCAACGCTGCGAGAAAATTTAACGCTGTTCAGTGATGAAATATCTGACAAACAAATTTGGGAGGTCCTTGAGGAGTTAGATGCGCTTGAATGGGTCAGAGCGTTATCTGATGGTCTTGATACGCAGGTCGGCACTAATGGCCGAATGCTGTCAGAAGGTGAAATTCAGATGATTGCGGGTGCCAGAGTGATGTTGCAGCATTGTTCGCTGGTGATTATTGATGAAGGAACATCTCAGCTTGATCCTCGGACTGAAGCGAGTTGGCTGAAATTGCTTGAAAAATTAAGCCGCAATCGCACCGTAGTAATGGTCGCACACCGTCTTCACACGCTTTCAGCCGTTGATGAAATCATCATTGTTGATGATGGACGGATCCAGCAGCGGATCCCAGAAGCTGAAATCGCAACGTTAACGAGCAACCATGGACTTATTGTATGACTGTATCCAGTGTATCAACTAAACCTAAAATGTTACCGGCTTTGATTGACCTCGTGAAAAGGTTTGCGCCTCTCTATTTCATCACTATGGCTGTGTGGACACTTATGCATGGTTTTCCTCTACTGGTTGGTTATTTGATTAGTCAGTTACTGGATAGAGCGATGAATGAACCTGCTAACCCTGTGGTCTGGTGGTTACTTGCTTCTGCGATAGCAACAATGGTTTTACGATCGCTGGTTCTCTTCCTGGGATTAAGCCTGGATTTTACGCTGATCTTTAAAGTCAGTGCTTACCTGAAAGAACGGGTATTGTGGGGTGTGAGCCATTGTTCCCACAATCAGAGACACACTTTTTCGCAAGGCGATCTTTTGAACCGCATTCGTGATGACAGTGATGAAATTGCAGAATTTTTGAGCTGGACCTCTGATTTTCTCTACCGTGCCTTACTTTTAATTATCGCATTAGTTGTGCTTATCAACACCGACACAATAACCACGCTTGCTCTTATGCCTATGATTGCGGGCCTTTGGATTGGGGCGATACTTAAACGCAAAGTAGGTAATTTACAGGCGAGTAAACGTCAATCCCAGGGAGATATTGCCGGCAAGATTACTGATGTTTTAACGGGTATACGCGATTTGCGTCTTGGCAACAAAATTGAGGGGCAGATTGAGAGATTGTCGCAGAAATTTGTCAGTCGCCGGGCTATTCAAGCCAGACATCAGGTATTTACTGACCTGCTTTCTGGTTTGTTCAAAAATATTGTGATCCTTGGAACGTCAGCTGTTTTATTGATAGTCAGTAAACGAATTGTTGATGGCAGTTTTACCGTAGGTAATCTGGCATTATTTTTGACCTACATCGGCTGGATCAGTGAACAGATATTTTTCTTTGGTCGGGCCGTTGCCTATTACAAGAATGCTGATGTGTGTTATGGGCGAATCAAACAGCTTTTGTTAGATAAAAAAGAGACCAAAGAATATGAGCAAGATGAGAAAGGTGAGGCGCTGCATAAGTTGAGTGTTAATCATCTTGCCTGCTCAAATACTCAGCTCCCGGTTTCGTTTGAGGCGACGGCTAATCAAATTATTGGCATTGTTGGTGATATTGGCGCGGGTAAAACCACCTTTTTGCGTTACTTGATTGGCTTGGAAAAATCCAGTTCCGGCAGTGTGCTGTGGAATAACAGAGAAGTGTTGGGGAATGAAAACTGGTGGCGGAATCCACGTATCGGTTATGCCAGGAAGAAAGCAGGTTTTTTTGGTGGAACGGTAAGACAAAACTTAGCATTGGGTGATACGGATATTAACGATGATGTCATGGCAGCGGCTTTGGAGGCGGTAGGTTTGACTCCCGGATCATATGAATTACCGGAAGGGCTTGATACTGTCATTAATTCTGGCAATGCCGGGCAATTGTCGGGTGGTCAGCGTCAGCGTTTGGCTCTGGCCCGGATGCTATGCCGTCCTGCTGACGTTTATGTCGTTGATAACTGTGATTCGTCATTAGATGCAGATACGGCTCGTCGCTTGTGGTCCACTTTACCTGAGCGCTGGCCCGGTTTGTGGATTGTGGTTTCACACAATGCCGATCTGCTCGCTAAAGCTGACCATATTGTGACTGTTCAACGGCAGAGGAAATTAGCATAATCCACTTGACATCCACTTCTGGCTAAGTCGATGGAAGTGGGTGTCAATAATGAAATGGGATATATTTTTTCTATATCAAACGAGGAGAGACTATGGTTAAACAAGCTGTTTTTACTATGAAACTTGAATCAGATTTGCGTGATCACTTTATGGCTGCCACGGCAGCAGAGCACCGTCCGGTCTCTCAAGTTGTCCGTGAACTGATGCGTGAGTATGTTCAACGTCATAAATATCGCGCTTTCCTTCAGGAAAAGGTTGATGTCGCACGCCAATCTGTAAAAGAGGGTAACGGTGTTGAACATAGTGATGTAAAAACTATTTTTGCGGCTCGAAGAGAACAGGCAAAGGTTCGTAAGTGAACGTGATTTGGACACCTCAGGCGCTTTGCGATAGTGAGGCAATATGGGACGAGATTGGCAGTGAAACTGTCTGGATTTTAGCTTTAGTACATACATCACGGTTGTGGCCGTCGGAAACTGAGTAAAGACATGCTTGTTAAGCACTTAATTGCCACATTGGATGGGGAAATACAGGTATTAATAACTGTGTTGCTTGACGAGCAGTGGGAAAGGGCCAGGGAATTGATGAGTGAGCCATTGCGTATGGCGGCTGATGATCTGGCCTTAACAGCGTTGGCAGACAGTTTGTGTAACTCAGATATTGATATTATCTCCCGGCAGCAAAATGCTTGCCATCTGCGACTAAATACCTTGAATGGAAAATTCAACCTTTATATTGGGCTGAAAGATCAGCTAATTAGCTCGCTTATGCTGACTCCGTGCCCGCTACCTGATGCGCATGAACAGTCAGGCATCTTCACCGAAAAAAACCTAAGAGAGTTTGGTCTTGAAGATGTTCCAGACGGTCTGGTGTGTTTGCCATCCTCCCCAAATACTACAGCGCTTGTACTATTGGTTGCGGGTTCTGGTCCGCATTCGATGGATTATGATGTTGGGCCAAATCCACTGTTCCGCATGTTGGCACATGAATTAAGCCAACATGGTATCGCCAGTGTACGTTTTGACAAACGCTATTATCGCGCCTGTCAGGGGAATACCGACTCTGAGGCTATCGATCTCAACACAGAAATTATTGATGATGCATGCAATATTTTAGCTAGTCTGATGGAACATGCTGAATTCTATAATGTGCCCGTCTTCCTTATCGGGCATAGTTTCGGCGGATATGTCAGCCCGCTAATTGCAAAGCGTTTGCGGCAAAGATCAGGCAGAAATATTATGGGCATTGTGATGCTGGCTACGCCTTTTCGTAGTTTACTCCAGGTGATTTTATCCCAGTTACAAGATGTTAATTTGTCCCCGGAATGTACCGCCAGCCCAGATACCTGCGGGAAAAACACCACATCTCTCGCAGATTTCCTTGCCGTGCCAGATAGCTATCTCAAGCAGCTTAAGGATTACCACGCATTTACCTGCTTAAACAGCTTACCCGCAATGCTTCTCTTCTTCGTTCAAGGCGATCAGGATTTTCAGGTTCCGCATGATATTGACTTCACAATGTGGAAAACCGCATTGCAGGGCAATAAACAGGTGGCGTTCAAACTCTATACGGGATTAAATCATATTTTGTTGCCCACGACAGGATGTACCGGTAGCGAGGATTATCTGCAACCAAGGCAGATCCCAGCGCAGGTGATTGCAGATCTTGCTGCATGGATCAGCCACCACTCATCATGAAACAGCAGACTGTGACATTAATCTTTTGCCATCAGATTGACCCAGTCATTGATTGTCGGCCACCGGACCAAATCCGCAAATTTGACTGGATACCCTGCATATTTTAGCCGATCAACCAGCATCAGCATTTTTATCGAGTCGAAACCGATATCAAAAAGATTTTCATCTGCCGGTATGGCCTCAACTTCTGGGTGAAGAGCCATAATTTCCCGGTGTAGAATTTCATACAAAAGCTGATTTTTCATTGAGCCTCCAAAGTTGCATTAAACAAAACAAACTACAATTCCCTGATCCCTTCGATCGGTGCAGAGGCTGCTGCACGATGTGATGGATAGACACCAAACACTATCGTGATAAAGCATGCCGAGAGGGAAGCTAATAAAAAGGAGTAAAAAGAGAAACCAACAGCAATATCAAATAACGATAATATTCTGAAACCGATAAATGAGAATAATAATCCCAATAACGCACCCAATAATGAAATCAAAAATGCTTCGGTAAGAAACTGATAAAAAATATCGGAATAACTTGCGCCTACGGCAAGCCGTATACCAATCTCCCGTCTACGTTCTCTGACACTGATCAGAATGGTATTCATAACACTGACACCGGCAACAAAGAGTGTGACTGATGAAATTGCCAACAGGAAAAGGTTAATTTGTGATTGAGTTTCATGCAGTGTGTTCAACAACTCGGTGGTATTACGTATCTCATAGCTTTGTTGACGTTTAAACCGTGACAACCGTTCTTCAACGGCGTGTTTAACCGATTCGACATGGGCGGCATCTTTGGCTTTCAATACTATGCCATTGGGAGATGTATTGCCGAACAGTCGCACCAGATAACTGTTTCTTGGTAAAAACGCGGTATCATCGACCCCGGCATCCATACCTTCCCCTTTCTGTGCCAAGATACCAATAACCCGCATGGAGATGTCGTTGATCTTGATACTCTGCTCAGATGCGGTTTCCTTTTGCGGCAATAGTCGTTCGGCTAGGGAGGCACCCAAAACAACGACATTTGCCAGGGCAGCGTCTTCTTGTGGTGTATAAAAACGTCCTTGTTCAATGACCAAATTACGGATAACCGCTATATCCGCATTGGCACCGATTAATTGCGCATCAGCAGTGCCTTGTGGAGAAACTATTGTTCCTGTAGCCGTGGAAAAAAGGATGCTGTGGCTGATATGTGGATTACCTGAAAGTAACGTTATATCTGCTTGTGTCAGATAGTCATGATGAGAAGCAAAAGCGCCGTTTTCCTGCCCTTTGTATTTCACTGAAATGATATTACTCCCCATTGAGGAGACCATTTTGACAATATGATCCTGAGTTGCCGATCCGACGGCTTGCATGATCACAATTGAGGCTACCCCGACAGCAATACATAACAAAGTCAGGAAGACCCGTGTTTTATGTGCGGTAAGGGAACGTGCTGCCATCTTGAGATTAAACAGGATAACAGTAGAATAAACGTTAAACTTTAAGGATATTTTACTCATGCCTATTGGGTCACCAAAGAACCATTATCCAGGTACAGCCTGCGTTTTGCATATCCAGCGACAACTTGATCATGCGTCACTAGGATGATGCCACATCCACGATGATGTAATTCAGTAAAAAGCCGCATGAGATTGGCCGCATTGGTGGTATCCAATGCACCGGTAGGTTCATCGGCAATAATAAATTTCGGATTGTTGATTAATGCGCGGGCTACAGCAACGCGTTGTTGTTCTCCCCCAGAGAGGTGACGCGGGTATTTAGCTAATAACGGATTAAGATGGAGGCGATCTATTAAATAATTGAAGTGTTCTCTGTCATAATCGAAGTTTCTTTTTAAATAGTACCTGGGCATCAGGATATTTTCATCAATGCGGTAGTTATCGAGCAGATTATAGTTTTGAAAGACAAAACCAAAATATTTCCGCCGTAAAAGCGCTAATGAGTGAATCTTTTGCTGAGTAACCTTGAGGTCGTTAATAATATATTCTCCCGCACTGGCGATATCTAAAAGCCCGATGATATTCAGTAAGGTACTTTTCCCTGAGCCGGAGCGCCCAAGAATGGCAATATAGTCATTCTGGCCGATTGTTAAGCAAATATTTTTCAGGACAAGATGCTTTTTACTCTCATTGCTGTAGGTCTTGCAGATATTATTGAGTGTTATCATTTTTACCCCCGGTATTATCTTGTTTGACCAGCACAACGATTTGTTCGTTATTCTGCAATCCGCTGGTAACGATTGAGCGTACGCCGTCGTTATGCCCGACAAGTAATTTTCTGACTACGATATTGCCATCTTTC
The DNA here is from genome assembly GCF_042879375.1 of Photorhabdus sp. RM323S. NCBI lineage: Bacteria > Pseudomonadati > Pseudomonadota > Gammaproteobacteria > Enterobacterales > Morganellaceae > Photorhabdus > Photorhabdus sp. RM323S. Next base: position 82,014 of record NZ_JBHFKZ010000006.1, on the reverse strand, counting down.
ATCTCACGTAAAAAATAGGCGGTTAGATTATCATCCAAAGGTTGATGCCGCTTATTATTCAATACATCACTGGGGATAGTCACTACCCCGGTGCTTTCGTGTGTCACAATAGTGACATCAGCACTCATACTGGGTTTTAGCAGGAAATTGTCATTAGGCACATCAAACAGAACGGTATAATAAACTGCATTATTAATTAAGTCAGGTTTATACATAATCTTCTTAACATTACCATGCCATATATGCTGATTCGCCCCATAGGTCCTAAAGGAGGCCTTTTGCCCCAGTACGATTTGGTTAATATCTGCCTCGGAAACTTTTGCATAGACAGTCATATTCTTGAGATCGGCAATCTGCATGAGAACCGGTGTTTGTTGATTAACATTCAGGGTTTGCCCTGGATCAACATGGATTGCGGTCACTACGCCGGCGATAGGTGAATAGATTTGGGTATAACTGAGGCTGACTTCTTCATTACGCAAAATATGTTCATTTTGCCTGATATCAGCGTTGAGGCTTTCAATTCTGGCCTGACTTTTTTTCACGCCAAAAGTGGCTTCATCCAGCAATTGCTGGCTGGTTGCAGAGTGCCGGTTAAGCTGTCTCTGGCGTTTTTCCGTGATGGACAGAAGTTCATAGGTGTATCGTTCCTCCCTTAGCATGGCACGTAATTTTTCCAGCCGTGCGCGGCTTGCTTCAACTTTGGTGCGATAAAAAGTGTCATCAATACTGGCAACCAGCTTACCTGCTTCGACAACATCTCCGACCTCAACATGCAATTGGATTAACTGGCCTGAGATTTGGCTACCAACGTTAACCTGGCGGGTCGGTTGTATAACACCGGCAGCGCCTACTATGGTGATAACATCACCCAGTGTTCCGGTGATGATTTGTTCTGTTATAACCGCAGGCGTTTCTTGCCGATTGAATTTGTCATAAATTACAGTAAGAAAAGCGATCATGATGATAGTGATAACTATCCATTTCTTTTGTTTAACCAGCACAATCAGCATCCATATTCGTGTTTGTTATCATTGCGGATCGACAGGCGCCAAGCCATATTGCGCACCCGTACAATCCAATAGGTCCAGCAAAAATAGCCCCATGTCGCTGATGATATCTTCTGAGAAAATATCATCGTCGTAGAGCCACTCCAGGCCTATCCCGGTTGGTGAATTGACCAGTTCAAGCGCGATATCCCCTTTAGGCTTGAGCCCTTTGATTTTCTCTTTTGTGCAATGGGTTTCACCAAGATGTAAACCGGTGGAGAATCCTATTTGAGAAGAGAAGTAATAAGCGATTTCCGGTAACTGTATGCCGTGGTGGTGGTGAAGGTGTTGTTTCAGATACGTCAGCGAGATATTTGAATGGGCGTTTGCATCCATCAGGAAATCACGAACATACCTGGATACGTTCATTAATGAGGTTTCCGCAGTAACATAGGGCAGTAGCAACGTTGTAGCAAAGCTGCCGACACTCTCGAATGACACAGGAGGAACGCGGTTGGCACAAGGGATACCCAGGATCAATTCGTCTTTATTAAGTAATGATCGGATAGTCATCAGAAATGCCCCAATCACGATCTGTTCCAGAGTCACCAGGTGTTTTTTCTGCACGCAGGACAGTGTGGTAATTAATTGAGGAGACAACGGCATTGAGTAGCGTCGGCCACGAACCCGAAGATTAGCCCCTGATATAATATCTCGCTGTCCGGCAACAGAAAGTACGTTGAGCAATTTTTCTGTCCAAAAATTTAATGTTTCGTCCGACATGCGCTGATTAATGACGCTAACGCTTGTTTCTGTAGTCGCTGCAATTTTCGCTGCATTATCCGTATAAGCTGAGGATAATTGTTGTAATACATGAGCAATCGACATTCCATCACAAAATGCATGATGGAAATTTAACAAAAAATAATGTTTATGCTCTGCTATTTTCAACAATTTAAAACATACCGGTGGATTGTCCTGCAATGACATCGGCTTGAATGCCATATCATTTAAGATTTTGCGCAACGAAATCTCAATATTGATGCCAGTAGCATGAGTCAGATCGATATATTCAAAGGGCAGGTTTTCTTCGGTTGCAGGTAAAAGGGTTAAAGAGAGTTGCCCATCCGTCATGGTGACTCTTTGGCAAAGAGCAGGGAAACATTGCAGGGTATACAGCAAAGCAGAGCGTAATTTCTTTAAATCGATATTACCGGCCAGATGATAATATAACGGGATATTATGGGCACCTGAACGATTAGAAATAGTATCAATTATCCAATAATACTGGTCATGTTGTTCTGTTAGGCAAGTGTTATTTTTGTAGGTTAGAACTGGCATCTGCCCCTGTTGAATGACAGATTGCAATAAATAACCCAATCTGGGGGAGTGGTAGAAATCTTCCAGGCGAATAGAACAATCAAAACATTGCTGGATCTTATTAATGAGCAATAATGCTTTAAGCGAAGTACCACCTGCGTCAAAGAAATTCGTATCTTCATCAACAACTCCATCGCTATCGCCAAAGACTTCGCGCCATAATGTAAAAAATATTTCGCGTTTTTCTCCTTTAATCTGTGAAACATTCTCTTCTTTATTCAACCCTGTCACGGAGGTGGAATAGTGGGATAATGCTGATTCGACAATAAAAGGCACCTGTAATTTTGGATAACATCCACGCAGGAATGAGACGATTTCGTGACGTGCAATTGAATATGAGTCATGAGGGATAAATATATTGATATACTGATACCCGGTTTCATTCTCCTTTATCGTTAAATGAATTTCATCAATATGAGTTGCCGCTGTAAGTATTTTTTGCATCTCTGCTAGATCGACACGTTTCCCATCAATTTTATGCTTTTTGTCCAGTCGTCCAACGAAATTTAAATTTCCCTGGGCATCGTAAAACCCACGATCTCCTGTTAAATAATAGATTTCTCCATCGTTTAACTGTAAGAATTTACACGAGGTTGACCGATTGTCGTTAATATATCCAGTACATATAGAATCCCCACGAATACATATTTCTCCACTGCTACCGCTGATAATATTATCAGTTCCATATTCCCGAATGACAATGGTACTATTTGCCAATGCTTTACCAATAATATTACCGGGTTGGAACTCATCATCTATTTTGTGACAGCTTGCCACAACACAACATTCTGTTGGGCCATAAGAGTTAATCAGAGAAATTCCGCCTCCTACTTTTTCCAACCAATGGTGGATGGCTTTATCCATTGCCAGATCGCCACCGATAATTGTCATTCTGATGGTTGGTGACAATTCTTTAATGGCTGCGTGCAGGAAAAAGACAATTTGGTGCCAATAATTCGTAGGAAAGTTAACGACAGTTACCGATTGTGCATGGCAAAATGAAAACAGTGAATCAAGCTCAACGATCATGTGATCACTGGCAATTGCCAGTGTCGCTCCCTGATAAAAACAGCCAAATACTTCCTCAATATAAGCATCGAAAACCGGAGTACTGAAATTAAGAATAACGTCATCTTGTTGAATACCATACCTATCTGTCATAGCGGCTAAATAAGCATAAAGCCCCTTGAAAGTTATCGGTACCGCTTTTGGTACTCCGGTGGTGCCTGATGTAAAAAAGATATAGGCTTCATCCTCTTTGGTCGCCGGGCATTTTATGTCATTTCCCGGAGATATCTGGGAAGGGAATGTGTTCATATCTTCAATAAAGAAAATCTGCGTATTATTAATATCACTCACTTTCTCATGATGGTGACGAGAAGTTATTAATAAAGAGATATCCAGCCCATGCAATATATTGCTGATTTCTTCTCGTCCGAATGTCATGTTGATTGGAATAAGGCATAATCCCGCAGTATGGATTGCTAATATAGACAATAAGGATTCCATTCCTCTGGGCAATAATACTGCTATTCTTCTGTTTTTTAGGGGGCAGGATAATAGCAGTTGGCTGAAAGTTAATAATTTACTGTAAAGTTCATGGTAATTAAGGCAATGTGCGGAGTTTATTGTGGTTTGATTTCCGCAAATTACTGCTTTTTTATTCGGCGATATTGTAGCGATTTGCGCTATTTTGGTAATTATATTCTCTTTGATGGGGTGATTAACGAAAATATTCTCTGGAGTCCCTATGCCAGATATCATATTACCAATGAGTTCAATTTTTTTATATTTTTCCCAATATGTTTCGACAGTTTCATTGATATTTTCTGCAATGGCGTTATAAATACATAAATAATCATCAACCAAAGCATCGGCGGTAAAGTTACTGTACAAGCGGCTTGCTGCATCCAATTCAACTAATGCTGACTTTTCGTCAGAAGAAAACCGGATATTAACCCCATAATCGTTTACTGCGCCGGAAGCCATACAGCCGCGAATCGCACGATTATTTTTCATAAGATCATGTTCAATCTCATGTAATAAATTGACATAAGGGACAGCAGTTAATTGATCTGCCCGGCTTATCGCGCCATCATTTAAATCACTTATATCAATACGGCTATGCCTGCTATGCAGACTAATTTGCGACTGCATTTCCATGAGGATCTGTTTTATCGTTGTTCCTGGCGATAAAGAAACCATAAGAGGTAAAGTGTTCATTGCCGGGCGATAATAACGGTATTCTCCTTTGTCACGTCGGTTAGAGAAAGGTAAATTAATGATGCTTGTTGATAAACGGCCCCGTTGGGTTATTTGCAAGCATAAGGCTAATATCATCATTAATTTATCATTAAAGGTAAAACCCTCGTTGTTTGTGGTGAGTGGTCGGCTCACTTTAATTGCTTTCGACGGAAACAGGCGTTTACTGGCATAATCCTCTAATTTGGGAAGTTGGTTGAGGTAATTATCCCAATAGTTTTTGTCGTTGGCATAATGTGCGCTTGCTTTATATTTAACATCATTAAGATAAGCTTGGTAGGTAAAAACAGACTCTGATGTTGAGTGAAATAGTTGTTGTTCATAACAGGACAAAACATCGTGAATCAACTGACTTATGCCCCAATAATCTGTGGCGACATGGTGAGCGATAATTCCCCAAAAGCAGCACCCAACATCATTAAAATAAAGATAATGCCTGATCGTCACACCATTTTCAGGAGCCAGTGGTTCAGTTATTCTTTTGTTGAAATCGGCTTTTGTAGCTTGTTCTATTGCCGGATTTGACAGTTTTATTGATATAACTTCGATCGGAGCAGAACACTTCTCCTGAAAAATATTTTGTTCAGAAATACGGTAACGTAAGGAAAAACCATCATTGAAGCTATGAATGGTCATAATGGTCTGTTCCAATCTTTCCAGACTAATACTGCCATTGAAGCTGACGAATTCGCCGACATTGAAGACAGACTTATCGTCAGCAACAGTATTAGCAATGGCTAAACGGAGCTGTGTATAGTTCAACGGCCAATAATTGTCGCTATATTCCATTATTTTTCTGCTCCACGTTATATTTTATCTCGTAATTCACCCTTTATTTTTTCGAAAACAGATTCATCTATGCATAATCCAATATTACTTTCTGCACTAAAGCATATTAAAGGGCGTTTACTGACTCGTAGAATGAAATATTTATTTCGTTTCTTGTGATAATATCCCGACGAATAATGGATAATATGTATACCATTACTGCGATGAAAATCTTTCAAGGAAACGCTTTCTTCCCGGCGCAATGAAGAAATAGCCCATTCGTGTGAATATACTCCGGACTTCATTAATAATTTTCCTTCCTTGACCATCGCCTTATTTGCTAGCAGTTGATAGCCTATAAATAAGGCAATGACCACGAAGAGAGTCGTCGTAATACTTGCCGCCAGCTTATTTGGGTTACTGCTATTAAGCCAGTATGGTACAGGCAGAAAAACCAGGGCGATCAGGACGAACATGGCGACGTTCATTAATATGACTTTGAAGTCTGGATTCAATCCCACAATATTGCTCATGCTGCGGCCATTCCTAAAGATAATTCGGTAAAAAGATGAATCACTTCTTTACGCTCTTCGCGTGTCGCCGGCAGATTGATATAACCACATTTTTGCGCAGCAAACAGGCAAGCGGTGATTTCCCTGCGGATAGCTTCTGTGACCAGGGTGTCCACCATCTTTTGATTGTTATAGAGTCTGGCAAGATGAAGAGAAGCCGTGCCGGTTGAAAGGTCACTGTGATCGATTTTAGGTAAATAATTTGCCATACATACAGTGACGGCTACTTGCACTGCCAGGCTCAAATAGGCTGCTACATTTACTGCCGCCGCTGCATTCACTGCCGCGACGACTCGGGTACCGACAGCCACATTCACCGCAGCAACCACGTTTGCCCCAACGACAAGACGGGCAATTTCGATACTGGTATCGTCTTCACTGTTCAAAGGCTCCAAAATTTCCTTCAACCTGATAAGGGGAGGGCTGTTTGTCTCTTGCAGCGGGTAGGATTCGATATGTTCTTTAAAATGTGCAACAAGGCTGGCGTCTTGATTGAGATGGTGGTTGATCCGGCTTCTCAGACTTGAACCTCTTTCGTTTAAACCATAGGCTTTCAGTCGGGAAAATAATTCTTCATAGTCATTGGTTTTTACTGCATTCATCAAATCTTTATCATAAGTGATGAACAACAGTAATTCCTCTGCTGAACCGGGGCTGACGATATTTTTGTCTATGCCGAATTCAGCCAGGACTTTTTCCGGTGATTCCCTGTATTCTAATGCTAAGTTGGGCTGCTGTTTGATGGTTTCCCAAAATCGGTTATAGGTGATGATCTCTTCCCAAACTTCAACCGGGAGTTTCGCGTTTGACATTGACAACCTTAACTTATTTTCTTCAACTTCTCCTGGAGAGAGCAATGAACGCGGCACGCCAAAGAGGCGATTGCTATCAGCACTGGCATTAACGGTTGGGATGACACTGCCAATAGCTGCTCCGGCTGCTACGCCAATAAATGTACGTCTTTTCATGATTCGTTCCTTTCTAAGTTGACGGAATTCTTTTTTTACTGGGTACTAGTAAGATGCGTACTAACCTTTTCTTATTAAATTTCTTTGTTGCTGAAATAATTTCATATAATAATTATTTGGCTAATATTTCTTACCAACGATATTTATCGTAAGTGTATATTGTGATTGCTGTAACAATATTTTGATATTATTCATAATGTTCAGTGGTGGAGCATAGAATAATTCGTCCTCAGCGCTATTAAAGGGTAGACGATACTAACTATTAGCCGGATAGTTCCATTTTGCAATATATTAGTTGATTAAATTTTTATTTTGAGTGTTTAGACTAAATATATCTTATTACAAAATCTGCTTATTTAGAGTCTGCTCACAAAACAGCAGGTAAAAATATTCCTAAAGGAGAATAAAGTATTTCTTTTCCTTGATTACCACCTTATTTAATAAAAACCTGATCGCCGGTAAATAGTGATCATGGTGATATTGATTAGTATGACGTTAAGGCCTGGATTCAATTCTGTCGTATTATACGGCCAACAACTACCCCCGTCACGATACTAATAAATGTACGTCGCTGCGTTATTACTCCTCCGTTAAGTTAACGGCATTTTTTTCTGCTGAATAGCAGATCAAATCCAGCCTTTCTTTGGCATTAAATTTCTTCATCACCGGAATAATTTCCCTATGATAGTTATCTAATAAATTCCGGCGTATTCCTTCGTCTTTATGCAGATGGGCACAGGCTTGGCAGGGGTGAACGATTTTTTCCAGATTAATGTTGCTATCATGCGGGCGATATTTTTTTAGAATTTTGTATGGTCCTTCTGTTCGCAACCATACTTTCATAAAGTCTTCTTCCTGTCCCTTGAAAAGCTGGGATAAATCGCCTCCCTGTAACCGACCCAGTTTCATCTCAGGAATATGTTCTAATGTCAGCCCACAGCAGGCGGAGATTTCACCGTGTGGTGTCAGTACGATATTTTCAAAGACCTGATCGCACCCTTTTGCCAATTGTTCATTCCGGTTTGGAACGTCTTTTCGTTCTTCACTGGTGTCATAGAACGGCATCCATGTATTGCGTTGCAGGCTAATTTTGTTTTGTTCTTTGAGGCGTTTGATGGTCGGATGCTGTGTGATTTGTGTCGCAATGGCAGAATCAGCAGTATCCTGTTCCACGGTAATCAGTGTCGTAATATTTTGTCCGGCTAATGCTTCTGCTGCCGCAACTACGCTGTCGATGGGTATCCATTCATTGTGATCTTTCCCGGTGCTGATATTTATTTCTGTGATCCCAGCATCAGTTAAATCTTGGGCGATTTTTTGTGCCTTTTCTCTGTTTTTTCCCCAGTAGCCGTTAGTCACGCAGCGAGTTAATAAGTTGTGATCTGAGGCGAAACGAATGGCTTCAATCAGATCCTTACCTAACAGAAAACACTCTCCACCACTGAAGACGACTAACTTTAACCCTGGAAAATTAGCCTTTGAGTGTGAAATAAATTGTTTAATTTCATCCAGGCTCAGACGCGCTTTCACGGAGGGATTACATTCAAAACAACACTCTTTGCAAGCAGCATTGCAAGTATATGTTGTGATCACTGTGGCAGTATTCGGATATTGTTCCCAATATCCAGTAGGAAAGCATGACATAATTTACTCTCTGTTGGATTAAAGGTCAGACGATATTTACTATTATCAGTATTAATTTATTTTGCAATGAATTGGTTAGTTAAATTTGTATTTTTGAGTGTTTAGACTAAGTATGAGTTGTTAAAAAAACACATATTTAGAGCTTGCTCACAAAATAGGAGAATATTTCTAACGTAGGTAAAGTAAATAATGAGTGACTATCGCGGAATGGATTGAAGTAACCGATTCTATCGTTGAAGTATTATATGCTATTTGAGCTGAAGGATTTCTATATAGAAAATTACTGTGGTTATTTTAGTCTCACAAGGTGATTTTATTTATGGTATACAAGATTATTTCTTGCAATTCTTTGGTAAAAAAGTCCTTTAACCATTCAATTAATTAAAAATATCCATTTTTTGAGGGTGTTTATTTTATAAAGAAAAAATATTCCCATTATAAACTTGTTAATTGTCTAAATTAGTAGGAAAATATAAGTCATTTCTGTGACATAAGGAAAAATTGCCCTGGCCTGATGGGATATAGGCTGCTATAGGGTATTGAAGTCTATGAGCCATCTTGATCCGACTTTATTTGTGCTGCTGGTGTTGGCGGTACTGGGTATCATTAGCCACAACATGACCGTCACTCTTGCCATGTTGCTCTTGCTGGTTATCCGTATAACACCCCTAAATCAATTCTTCCCCTGGGTGGAAAAATACGGGTTGACCATCGGTGTGCTTATTTTGACCGTGGGTGTGATGGCACCTATTGCCAGTGGAAAAATTACGGTACAAGCGGTTCTTAATTCGTTTATGAATTGGAAATCGTTACTGGCAATAGCAATCGGTGTATTAGTCTCTTGGCTGGGCAGTCGAGGGGTTTCCTTGATGTCTAATCAGCCTTCTACTGTTGCAGGTTTACTGGTGGGAACCGTATTGGGTGTTGCCCTGTTTAAAGGGGTTCCGGTGGGGCCGCTGATTGCTGCCGGGATTTTGTCATTGCTGATGGGTAAATCGTAGTCGTTATGTTGCCGGAATTGAGTGCGATACAGGCGGAAATGCAGCGGCAAGGATTACGCCGCTTGCTGGTGTTGAGTGGAGATCATAATTGGTGTTATCAACAGGCTAATGAGCTACAGCAGAGATTTACCGGTGATTGGTTATGGATCTCTTATCGCAAAGAGAAAGCGGCACTACCAGCAAAAGCGGTCAGCTTATTAGGTCAGGAATATCTGCACGGAATATTTGATGCTACCGAAGGTTTTAATGCGGAAGCACTGGCGATATTGGCGGGGACATTGAAGGCCGGAAGTTGGTTGGTGATGATGGTTCCATCGTGGTATCAATGGTGTTATCAACCGGATAAGGACAGCATACGTTGGAACCAACAATCAGACGCTATCCCAACTCCGCACTTTATTCAGCATATTCAGCAGCAACTTATTAATGATCCTCAAGTTTTGCTATGGCGGCAAAATACTTTTTTTCACCTGCCTGAATTTTCGCAATCCAGTGAGTGGCAACTGCCTGATGGTAATCCCACCGTTAGCCAGTATGCTATTTTAGCGCAACTTTTGCGGGTAAATCAGGGGGTCTGGGTAATTACCGCGCCAAGAGGGCGAGGTAAATCGACGCTTGCAGGCATGTTAATGCAGCAATGGCAAGGGAATAATTGCTGGCTGACGGCACCGGCAAAAGCAACGACTGAAATTATCAGAGGTTATTCGGGTGAAAAAGGGCAATTCTGGTCGGTAGATAATTTGCTGAAATATTGCAGACAAAACCGTGTGTCAGATATTGATTGGTTGCTTATCGACGAAGCCGCAGCTATTCCAACGCCTCAGTTATTTGAGCTGATAAGCTATTTCCCTCGGGTATTATTAACGACAACTGTGCAGGGATATGAGGGGACAGGACGGGGATTTTTACTTAAATTTTGTGCTGAAATTCCTGATTGTCATATTTTTAATCTGACAGCGCCTGTACGTTGGGCTGAGAATGATCCTCTGGAGAACTGGCTGGAAAATGCTTTATTGTTTGAAGATGCCATTCCGGTAAACAATTCTGATCAGGCGATCCGCTATCACATATATCAGCAGCAGCAATGGATTCAACAGCCGGAATTGCTGAGACAGTTTTACGGCATATTAACCAGTGCTCATTATAAAACTTCACCTTTGGATTTACGGCGTTTACTTGACGCCAAAGGAATGCAGTTTATTGCAGCGTTTGGAGATAAAGCCTTGACAGGTGCTTTGTGGATGGTTGACGAAGGCGGGTTGTCACCTGAGCTGGCACATGAAGTATGGGCAGGCAGACGTCGCCCCAGAGGAAATCTGGTCGCTCAATCGTTAGCGGCCCACAGTGGTTTACCTCAGGCGGCAGTCCTGAAATCTCAACGGATTAGCCGGGTTGCTGTACAGGCTAGCAACCGCAGACAGGGTATTGCTCAGGGAATGATTTCGTTTCAGCGGGCAAGAGCAAAAGGGCAGGGAATAGATTTTATTTCTGTCAGCTTTGGTTATACCGCTGAACTGTGGGCATTATGGCAAAAATGTGGTTTCCAACTAGTCCGTATGGGAACCCATTTGGAAGCCAGTAGCGGTTGTTATACCGCCATGGCGATTTTTCCATTGAGTGAGCAAGGAGTGGCACTTTGTATTCAGGCACAACAACAGCTTGCCCGTGATGCATATTGGCTGGAGTCACAGATTGGGTTCAGCTTGCCTGTTGATTACCAAATTGATCACCGTCTCAGTCAGAGTGATTGGCAAGAGCTTTCAGGTTTTGCATTTGCTCACCGGCCATTTTCTGCTTCATTACCGGCTTTGCAACGATTATTACTGAACAGTGATTTGCCGTTGCCCGCATTGAGAAATCATCTCCAGCAGGAGATGAGTATTGAGCAGTGTGTCACTGTGTTGAAGTTAAGCGGATATAAGGCATTAACATTATTCTGGCGGCAAGAAACCGCACAAGCGTTGGCAAGTCTCGACAAGAAATTGGCGGTACATTGGCAAGAATGGACTACTACTTTTTCTGAGGCCAGTTGTCCTTATCATCCCATTTGTCATTAAAATCCCGGTGAGGAGGAAGCTCTGGTTTATTATCCAGAAATTTTTTGACGTCCAGGCGGCGTAATTCTTTAATGGCATTGAGAAGAACGCCAACTAATAAAACTAAAATAATCCACCAATAATCAGCTAACCATTGCATTGGGTAATCTCCTGCGCAGTACCGAGGTAGTTTTCAAATAGATAAGGCAAGTTAGCCGATAACCAGTCAAGACCTGCGATATCATGTTGTTGCCATACATCCAGTAACATCTGTTTAGTCAGCAGTTTTTCCAGTTGTCCGGATAGTGGCCGGTAACTGATATGCCACGGCTCATAAGCGACACCATCACGCTTACCGACAAAAGGGCGATAAAAACCAAAATGGGCCATATTCTCTGTCAACCAATGTGTCAGCGGTTCAAAGTAGCCGCCATTTTCATATTCCCAAGGCTCCAGCTGTAATTTCTGGTTTTCCGGCAGCATCGTTGGAGCATAAATATCCAGTTCAGTACCCCAATGATGGCGGCTGGCACCGGGCAGGGCAGACCAGCGGAGAATCGCCTGACAAAGTTCTCCTTCTGTTAATTGGGTGATATCCATTGGTTGGCTATTTTCATCTAATACCGGGCGTTCTCCGCGGAATTTGCCATTCCAGATAGCCTGTTGACGCTGGAAATCGCGGAATGTACTGGCAGGTTGTAGATTAATTCCCGCATTTGCTGCTGCTTGCTGCATGGAAAGAAAAGATTTTACTGCTTCTGGTTGTAATCGGTGATTGCCAGAGAGAGAAATCAAGTGCCCGGTAGCCAGGCCAGTTAACATATTTGCGGTTATCACTGGATGAGTTGCTCCATAACGCGCTGATAAATCCGACTGAGTTGTTGCAGATCTGCGGCATTGACGGATTCATTAACTTTATGAATTGTTGCGTTGAGTGGCCCCAGTTCGATAACCTGAGCGCCCATCTGAGCAACAAACCGCCCATCTGATGTGCCGCCACTGGTAGATAATTCAGGTTTATAGCCACAGTAATGGTCTATTGCTTGTACGACGGCATTGACTAACTCGCCTTTGGCGGTCAGGAAAGGCTGGCCGGGCAATATCCATTCAATGGTGTAATTCAGTTTGTGATTTTTCAGGATTGTCTCAACCCGTTCGCGGATTTGTCTATCGGTCAGTTCCGTACTGAAACGGAAATTGAATTGGACCTGCAAATTCCCAGGGATCACGTTATGACTGCCCGTTCCAGCATGAATATTGGCAATTTGCATACTGGTTGCCGGGAAAAACTCATTTCCTTCATCCCACTGGGTGTTGACCAGCTCTTGCAAAACTGGCAGGGCCCGGTGGATTGGGTTATCAGCCAAATGCGGATAGGCAACGTGGCCTTGAATACCCTGTACAGTCAGATTAGCCGTCAGAGAACCGCGCCGGCCATTTTTCACCATATCGCCAAGGTGGTGCTGACTGGAAGGTTCACCAATCAGACAATAATCCAGCCGCTCATTACGGGATATCAAGGCTTCAACGACTTTAACTGTGCCGTGGGTGGCTTTTGCTTCCTCGTCAGAGGTAATCAAGAAGGCCAGGCGACCACTGTGGTTGGGATAATTGGCAACAAAGCGTTCAGCCGCAACAATCATGGCAGCCAGCGAGCCTTTCATATCTGCTGCGCCTCGGCCATATAACATGCCATTACGAATAGTCGGCTCAAAAGGGGGTTGTTCCCATTGAGATTCGTCGCCCGCAGGGACAACATCCGTATGCCCGGCAAAGGCCAATGTCAGGCCTGTGCCTCGATAGGCCCAGAAATTGTTTGTGTCGCCGAAAGGCATCCGTTCAATGGTAAAGCCAACGGCTTGCAGACGGGCGATCATAATATCCTGGCAACCTTTATCATCCGGGCTGACAGAGGGACGTTTTATCAGTTGTTGTGCAAGTTCAATTACAGGACAAGTCATTTCAGTGCGCCTCAGCAAAAAATTGCTGATATTCATCTGCCTTATAACCCAGCAGGCAGTTGCCTTTTGCAGAAATTAACAGTGGACGTTTGATAATAGCGGGTTGTTCCAGCATCAAGGCTTTTGCTGCTTCAGCGTTATTGATTGTCGCGCGTTGTTGATCACTCAATTTACGCCAGGTTGTACCACGGGTGTTAATTAATGGTTCCCAGCCAAGTTTGTCAATAAATGACTGCAAAAGCACGGCATCTAATCCATCAACACGATAATCGTGAAACAGGTAAGCGACTTCCTGCTCTTCCAGCCAACGACGGGCTTTTTTTATGGTGTCACAGTTCTTGATCCCGTAGAGCGTAAAAACAGGCTGAGAAGATTTATCCGACATAATTAAGAGATCCTTAAAAAAGAATTTAAATACCTAAACATAATGCTGGAAAATACCTGTTTTTTCCAGATGATGTCCTGATTTTTATTATCTGGGATATCAAAGGAGGGGAACGCAATCTTATCGGCCTGTCATCATAGCGATAAGAGCCGGCCCCCGGCAATAAACCAAAGAGGGCGGCTCAGGAAAAATATTAAGCTACGCCATTTTTCCTATGTTGCAGATACATAATTGTTGCAGCCAGGCGGGAACGTACGTTTAGTTTTTTTAACAAGTTTCTGATGTGTACTTTCACCGTCTCTTCAGAAATAAAGAGGACATCAGCGACTTCCTTATTGGTCATGCCACTGGAAACTTCTTTTAAGACATCTAATTCACGCTTGGTCAATTCAGATAAAGGATCAACATGTTTATGGCGGTTAGCCAGATGTTGATATATTTTTTCACTAAAGACAGTTTGCCCGCGGGCTGCGTGACGAATACTGCTTAATAGCGAATCCAAGTCACTGTCTTTCAGTAAATAGCCATTGGCGCCTGCGTCAATGGCTGCGTAAACATCATTCCGGTCATCTGAAACAGATAATACCAGGACATAAGAGTTGATCCCTTTTCTACGAATAGATTTAATCGTATCCACGCCAGAAAGACCATTCATATTGAGATCTATCATAATGACATCAGGTTTCAGTTTGCATGCAATGTTTATTGCTTCTTCACCATTGTCAGCTTCTGCTGTTACGGTAAGCGCTCGATCGAGCTCTACAATCTGTTTCAAGCCATGGCGAATGAGAGGGTGGTCATCAACTATCATCACTGAATGGTTATACATTTTCCTTCTCCCTAAAAGATTAAAGCCACGAAATGCACGATTAAAAGGCAGTAATGAATGGGTCTGCCCTAAATTAAATAACTATGAAAAAATTTTCTCAAAACCGATTGATTTACAGAATTGATAGCTCTGTAAGTCCAGAAAGCACATCCTGATATAAAAATATAAATAGCGCAAATTAGTTTGATAAGTAAAAAAAGAAGATGAGTAATTTTCACCAAAAACATATAACGATGAGGTGGAAAATAATATTGTAAATCAATTTGTTATAAATCTAATTATTAGATTTGTTTTCTTTTATAAAATTTATTTTAATTGAATTTATATTGAGGGTTTTTATAGGTTATAATTATCATAGTTATTATAACTAAAATAATATTATATAAATTATAATGTTTATTTATTGATGTTCCCATACTCAGTCGGTGGTATTGATGGGTAAATTCGGTCGTGTTTTTTGTGAGCAAAAAAGTGCTAATTTATGGGTAAAATGCTGTCAATGTTATGATTTAGCACACAGTACCCATTATACTGGTCCCGCTCTTACTCCAGATAATGTATATAAAGGATCCGACGATGGATGAAAAATTAAAACAGAGTGCATTGGATTTTCACCAGTTTCCACAACCAGGGAAAATCACGATTACTCCAACTAAGCCTCTGACAACTCAGCGGGATTTGGCTTTAGCTTATTCACCGGGTGTTGCCGCGCCTTGTCTGGAAATTGCAGAAGATCCATTAGCGGCTTACAAATATACTGCGCGTGGCAATCTTGTCGCTGTGATTTCTAATGGTACTGCGGTCTTAGGGTTGGGGAATATTGGTGCGCTGGCAGGTAAGCCAGTGATGGAAGGAAAAGGCGTACTGTTTAAAAAGTTCTCAGGTATTGATGTATTTGATATCGAAGTTGATGAGTCTGATCCTAATAAATTAATTGATATTATTGCGGCGCTGGAGCCGACTTTTGGCGGAATTAACCTCGAAGATATCAAAGCACCGGAATGTTTTTATATTGAGAAAAAACTCCGGGAAAAAATGAACATTCCGGTATTCCATGATGACCAGCATGGCACCGCGATTATTTGTACCGCAGCTGTTCTGAATGGCCTGCGGATTATGAAAAAAGAGATTTCAGACGTTCGCCTGGTGGTTTCTGGTGCAGGTGCTGCATCAATTGCCTGTATGAACTTGCTGGTTGCGCTTGGATTAAAACGTGAAAATATCGTGGTATGTGACTCTAAAGGGGTCATTTATCGTGGCCGCGATGAAAATATGGAAGAAACTAAAGCCGCCTATGCGATTGAAGACAATGGCAGCCGTACATTAGGTGATGTTATCCCGGGTGCGGATATTTTCCTCGGATGTTCCGGGCCGGGCGTATTGACTCAGGATATGGTGAAAACCATGGCGAAAGATCCCCTCATCATGGCGCTGGCAAACCCTGAGCCCGAAATTCTGCCGCCATTGGCTAAACAAGTTCGTCCTGATGCCATTATTTGTACCGGTCGCTCTGATTATCCGAATCAGGTTAATAATGTTCTCTGTTTCCCATTCATTTTCCGTGGCGCGCTGGATGTTGGTGCGACAACCATCAATGAAGAGATGAAACTGGCTTGTGTTCACGCTATTGCTGATTTGGCGATGGCAGAGCAGAGTGAAGAAGTGGCTTCTGCCTATAATGATCAGGATCTGTTTTTTGGCCCGGAATATATTATTCCCAAGCCATTTGATCCACGCCTGATTGTTAAAATTGCCCCGGCAGTGGCTAAAGCCGCAATGGATTCTGGCGTGGCAACCCGCCCGATTGAAGACTTTAGCGCGTATATAGAGAAACTGAATGAGTTTGTTTATAAAACAAACTTGTTTATGAAGCCTATTTTTTCTCAGGCCAAAAAAGCGGAAAAACGGATTGTTTTGGCCGAAGGGGAAGAAGTGCGTGTATTACATGCAACTCAAGAGCTGATCTCTCTGGGATTGGCTTACCCGATCCTGATTGGTCGCCCAAGTGTTATCGAAAGGCGTATCCAGAAACTGGGGCTGCATATTGAAGCGGGTAAAGATTTTGAAGTGGTTAATAATGAGAATGATCCGCGCTTCAAAAAATACTGGCAAGAATATCACCAGATCATGAAGCGCCGTGGCGTTTCTGCGGAACAGGCGCGCCGTGCAGTCATTGGTAATCCAACCTTGATTGGGGCAATTATGGTGCTGCGTGGGGAGGCTGATGGCTTGATTTGCGGCACCGTTGGCAGTTACAGCGAACATTATGATGTGGTGAAAAATGTCTTTGGTTTCCGTGATGGGGTTCATACTGCCGGTGCAATGAACGCATTACTCTTGCCAAGCGGTAATACTTTTATCGCTGATACCTATGTCAATAATGATCCAACACCTGAACAATTGGCTGAAATTACCCTCATGGCCGCAGAAAGCGTCCGCCGTTTTGGTATTGAGCCGAAAGTTGCGTTGCTTTCTCATTCAAGTTTTGGTTCTGCGGATTGTCTCTCAGCCCAGAAAATGCGTCGGACGTTAGAATTGGTCAACAAAGTGTCACCTTCACTTGAAATTGATGGTGAAATGCATGGTGATGCCGCGTTGGTTGAAAGTATTCGCCGTGACATCATGCCGGATAGCCCACTGAAAGGGGCGGCGAATCTGTTAATTATGCCAAATATGGAAGCTGCCCGTATCAGTTATAACCTGTTGCGCGTAACCAGTTCTGAAGGGGTTACCGTTGGCCCGGTGCTGATGGGCGTTGCAAAACCGGTACACATTCTGACGCCAATTGCTTCTGTACGTCGTATCGTCAATATGGTTGCTTTGGCAGCCGTTGAAGCGCAGACTCATCCGTTGTAATACCAATGGGTTAAAATAGTCCCGGCTCCCTGGTGGGAGCCGGGACCGGTTATTGTAAATAATTCTTATTATCTATATGATGCGGAAAAATATTATATGGATAACGGACGTTATGAAATCTTTCACCGTTGTAAAATCTTTTCTGATTATCTGTGGCTTACTTATCTTATCTGGGTGTACCTCTGTACAACAAAAGCCCACTCCCCAAGTGCTTTCACCCGAACTGACTCAGCAAGGGGGGATTGTCGATCTTAAAACAGGCAATGCTGTTACTCCTGATGAATTGCTCAACCAATTGGCATCACACCAGCGGATCATTGTGGGTGAAAAACACGATAATCCATACCATCATCAGATTGAGCTTTGGCTGGTTCAGCAGCTTCGTCTTAAAAGAGAACATGGTGCGGTTTTGCTGGAAATGATTAACCCCGACCAGCAGGAAAAAGTGAATAAAGTTAAAAGTTGGTTGCAAACTAAACCTAGCGTGCGTGAAAGCCGCATAAAAGAGTTGCTGGCATGGCACGATGGCTGGCCGTGGCAGTTGTATGGCGGGTTGGTCATGGAGCTTATGCAGCAGCCTTATCCGTTATTGTTTGCAAACCTGAATCGTAGTGAAGTTAAAGCTGTTTGCTGTAACCTGCCGGTTCTCCAGGGAGATATTTCCGTCGCCAAAAATGTAAAATCGCGGATTGAAGCGACGATTAAAGATGCTCATGGTGGTGAAATAACAGCACAACAATTATCTGTTATGACAACTATTCAGCAAATGCGGGATCGCCGAATGGCAGAGCAGCTACTTAAAGCCCCGGCACCTGCCACATTGATTGCGGGTGCATACCATGCAACAAAAATAATGGGTGTTCCTTTACATGTTCAGGATCTGTCACCACAAGAAGATCTGGTAGTGCTGATTATGGCTGAGAAAGGCAATGTAATGGACAGTCAACATGCAGACTATATCTGGTATACACCAGCAAAAAAACCATAGATATTTTAAGTAAATGATGGTTTCTTTCCGGTAGTTAAAGGGCCTTGGCACATGGATGTGCGCAAGTTAACGATATATATAAAAATAATTTTCATTAGCATATGAAATTAATTATCATTACTAAATGATAAGTAAAATTATGCGCTGTAATCCATGTTGACGCTGACAAACCCCATCTTTCAAACAAATCCTGTTAAAAAAGGACTTGCTTTTACTGTTGCTATTGCTGTTCACCTCATTTGGGTTATGTGGATTATCTATCAGCCAGAAGAAGTTTCCGATCAACTGATGCCCCCTCCGGCAGTGATGATGGAATTTTCATTACTGACCGAAGCAACACATCAAGTACAGAAACAATCTATTGGTATTGAACAGCAGCTTTCTGTTACTAGCCGGCAGCAGGAAAGTGCGGTTAATGAGATGAAAACACCTGAGCTTACTAAAAATGAGCAGGCTCAAATACGGGTGCATAAGCCGAAAAAACAAAAAAAGAATCTGGAAGAGCAGAATAAAACATCCCAAGTGAAGCGTCGGCAGGCAGAGGAAGAGAGTGAAAAGTCTCAGAATAGTGCTGCCAGGGTAAGCAGTACCGCTACGTCGGCTAATTTGACTTCGCGGGTTGCGGCCTCTTATGACAGTGATTCAAATACTGTCGTTGATGCAGATGCTTTATGGCGAGCTGAGGTTATCGGGCATTTGAACCGTTATAAACGTTATCCCGAGGATGCACAGAGAAGAAACCGCACTGGCCGGCCTACAGTCAGATTCACCATTAATAAACAAGGTTATGTCACTAACAGCGATTTAGTCCATCGTTCAGGTACCCATTCTCTGGACAGGGAAGCGAAGCAAGTTCTGGCGAGAGCGCAGCCATTACCGATTCCTCCCGATAGCGTTTTAAAAGGCAGTGAAATTACGATAGAACTGCCGATTGATTTTAATTTAACTAATCGAATCTTTTAGCGACTTAAGGACAGCAGATATGTTAAGGCAGCAAGCGCGGTTTGCCCTGAAAACTAAAGGGCTGTTATTAACGTTTTTATTGAGCGGCTGGTTGAATTCTGCCGCCGCAGAAGGAGAAATTATGCCACCAAAGGCCATGAAACAACCACATCAGATGACGATTCACGGTGATACCCGTACAGATGACTATTACTGGATGCGGGATGATAATCGCCAGGATCAAAAAATCATTGATTATCTGGCAGCCGAAAATAAATACACCGAACAGATGCTGAAACCCGGAGAGCAACTGCGGGATACCTTATATGAAGAAATGGTCGGCAGGATGAAACAGGATGATCAGTCTGTACCCTATACTTATAACGGGTATATTTATCGTACCGTCTATGAAGCTGGAAAAGATTTCCCGATTTATCAGCGTAAACCTGTTGATGGCTCATCAGACTGGCAGGTTCTGGTTGATGGTAATGAAAGAGCTAAAGGTCACGAATATTATCAACTGAGTCATTTTGCTATCTCTCTGGATAATAAACGTATTGCAATTACTGAAGATACTCAGGGACGCCGTAATTATCAGATCTCTTTTAAAGACATTGCTGATAACCAGTGGAATAATGACGTAATAAAAAATACTTCCGGCAACATTGTTTGGGCAAATGACAGTAATACACTGTTTTATGTGCGCAGACATTCACAGACTTTATTGCCATACCAAGTATTTCGTCACCAATATGGTACAGATACCACCGAAGACCAGAAAATATATCAAGAAGAAGATGAGCGTTTTTATTTAGGCATAGCTAAAAGCGCCTCCCGTGATTATATTATGCTGTCGATAATCAGTAATTCGACTTCTGAATATTTGCTGATTGACGCGAATAAACCACAAGCTGAACTCCAGATATTTTCTCCTCGTCAGGAAGGTCGGGAATATTATATTGATCATTTCCGAGGCCATTTTTACATTCGCTCAAATCATGAAAGTGAAACTTATGGGCTTTATCAAACTGATGCCATAAATACGCCGTGGAAAACAGTGATTGCTCCGCAACAGGAGACGGATCTTGAAGATTTTGCACTGTTTAATCACTGGTTGGTCGTTCAGGAGCGAATTAAAGGATTGCCGACTATTCGCCAGATAAGTTGGGAAACTGATCAGGAAAAACAGATTAAGTTTGATGATCCAAGTTATATGGCATGGATTGATTACAACCCTGAACCTGATACCGATGTTGTACGTTATGGTTATTCATCCATGACAACACCAAGTTCAACATTCCAGTGGAATATGAAAACCGGTGAGCGGGAATTACTTAAACAGCAGGAAGTCAAAGGCTTCGATAAACATCATTATGAGAGTCAGCGTATTTGGGTGAAAGCCCGTGATGGCGTGGAAGTTCCTGTTTCTTTGGTTTATCGTAAATCCCTGTTCAAAAAAGGCCAGAACCCGATCCTGATATATGGTTATGGGGCTTATGGTTTCAGTATGGATCCTTCATTCAGTTCACCACGATTGAGTTTATTAGATCGGGGCTTTGTTTACGCGTTAGTACATGTGCGTGGTGGCGGTGAATTGGGTAAAAAATGGTACTTGCAAGGTAAAGTCGAAAATAAAATGAATAGTTTTACTGACTTTATTGATGTGACCAAGGCACTGATTGCTCAGAAATATGGCGACAGCAAACGAGTTTATGCTATGGGAGGCAGTGCTGGTGGTTTGCTGATGGGGACGGTGATTAATCAGGCTCCGGAATTATATCGCGGTGTGGTTGCTCAGGTACCATTTGTTGATGCGGTGACAACCATGCTCGACCCTTCTATTCCATTGACAGTAGGAGAATATGAAGAGTGGGGTAATCCGGAAAATAAAGAAGATTATCTTCGAATTAAATCATATAGCCCGTATGACAATATAAAGCATCAGCGCTATCCCAACTTATTAGTCACGAGTGGATTGCATGATTCACAGGTTCAATATTGGGAACCGACTAAATGGGTAGCAAAATTACGCGATATGAAAAAAGGCGACTCTATTTTATTATTGGAAACCAATATGAGTGCCGGGCATGGTGGTAAATCAGGCCGTTTTAACCGACTGAAAGACACTGCACTGGATTACAGTTTTATTTTGATGCTGGATGATGCTAAGAAATATTTTCCACAATTAAAAGATAACTGAAAGAAATTATAAATATAAGTTTTTATTGAAAGCACTGATAATTATTTATCAGTGCTAAATATTGCTATTGTTTTTTGAAAATGGGCATGTAAGCAAATATTTATATGCATTTTGGATGATTGAAATGAAAATAATGACAAAAATAGCAGGGGCCAGCGTTGTTTTTATTGGGCTTCAAGGGCTTGCTTATGGTGAGGAAAAGCAAGAGGGGAAATCAGATAAGGTGCTGAAATTCAGTAGTCTTAAGGTTTCAGGTTCACAGGATAATACTGAAATTCGGGCAATGGAAAAGCCCGGGTCTTACAGTTCTAAAGGTGAAGATACTAAACTTCAGTCAGTGGATAGCATATTGCGCAGTATACCAGGAACCTATACTCAAATAGATCCGGGGCAGGGAACAGTGAGTGTGAATATTCGCGGACTAAGTGGCTTTGGGCGAGTGAATATGATGGTTGATGGTGTTAGCCAGAGTTTTTATGGTACATCTCCGACGAGTCCAGCTCACGGTACTACTTATAACCAATTTGGTGCAATAATTGATCCTAATTTTATCGTGGGAATCGATGTTAACCGTGGTCAATCTGATGGTTCAGATAGCGTTAATGCATTAGTCGGTAGCGCTAATTTCCGCACAATTGGCGTAGATGATGTGATATTCGCGGGAAATTCATTGGGAGTACGCACAAAAGCAAATTATGGCAATAATGGTATTGGTCATAATGGCATGATAGCGGTTGCGGGTAAAACACCGGCTTTCAGTTCTGAGGGTTCAATCGGTGCTATGCTGGCTGTCAGCGGGCACTCAATTGATGCGCATTATAAGAATGGTGACGGAGTATTAAGCGATGAGTTTGCGACAAATGAATCATTTAAGCAAAAACCCAATTCGCAATTAATTAAAATAAATATTAAACCGAGCGACTTTCATGATATGGAGCTCAGTGGACGGAATTATCATAATAAATTCACCCGTCGTCATATTGATAGTCGGGATATTTACCTAAAATACAATTACACACCATTCAGCGAATGGGTTGATATAAAATTACTGGTCAGCACCAGTGAGGGGACTCAACGCTACGAAGGTGATTCACTTTATAGGCTGCTAAATAGCAATGCTAAAAACAAATCAGATGCAATAGATATCAGTAATATCAGCCGTTTTGGCTATGGTGACACAGATTTTGAACTAACATTCGGCAGTAAGTTGATGAAAACGGAATATAGCAAGGCAACGGATAGTATTTATTCTGGTGAAGGTCAAAATGAAGAAGAAAGGAAAAAGTATGAAAAAACAGATGGCGAAGCAAAAGAAAATAATGTTTTTGCACCAAGTGGTAAACAAGATATTACCAGCATTTATGGCGGGCTGAAAATTAGTCGTGGAATTTATCGGGCAGACATTTCGTTTAATTATATGAACTACAGTGTCAAAGGCCATAAACCGGCTTGTGATCTGCGGATCCCTTGTTTCCCTCAATGGGAAACTGAATTGGATTTGAAAGAACATGGATTTAATCCAGGTGTTTTACTCTCAGCAGAAATTATTCCTGAATTCCAGCCATTCGTCAGTTATGCCCGTTCAATGAGAGCGCCAAATATTCAGGAAACTTTCTATAGTAATGAAGGGGGTGGATCTATGAACCCATTTTTGAAAGGAGAGACATCAGACACTTATCAAATTGGCTTTAACAGTTTCCGCCCAGACTTGATTGTAAAAGGAGATACTTTCCGCCTGAAAGCTGCCTGGTATCAATCTAAAATAGAGAATTATATTCTCAGTGATATCTGGCTTATCTGTGGCAATAGGAAAACATGTAAAGCTGATAGTTCAGTAGATTACGGTACAGTCGATCCTAACATCAAAATGTATATCTATCACAATAGTCTGACGCCGGTAAAAGTAAGCGGATATGAAGTTTCTGCTGATTATGATGCGGGTATATTTTATAGCAAATTGGCTTATAGCTGGCAAAAAACGCGTCAGCCAACTTCTGCCGCTACAGCACATTTTGGTGCCGATCCTGTGTCACAATTGCCGGATAGTTTTATGACTTTGGATACCGGTATCCGTTTATTTGATGAGAAAGTCCGTGTTGGTGCGATTGTTAAATATACTGGTGATTCTCATAGGATGGACCCAGATCAATATAATTTTGATGACGACGGGCGGGTTATATTGCAAAGAGAACCTAAAATCCCAACGATAATCGATCTTTATAGTGATTATCAGATAAATAAAAGCGTGTTGTTGAAGTTTTCAGTACAGAACTTGGCAAATAAAAATTATTCGGAAGCACTTAATCGCGCAAATTCGTCGCCATTAATGATTGAACAAACTTCGTCTATGCAAACCGCCAGAGGGCGTACTTATATTGCAGGAGCAGAAATCCGTTTCTGATATAAAATAAGTGGCAAGGAATGCCACTATTTCTAACTTGCTGGTCGTTTTTTACGTTCTTTCTTGACTTTAACCACTTCACTCTCAATCCAGCCATCTTGTAACCGGGTTCTCAGAGCATCACCAACATGCACTTGCTTGGTTTGTTTCAGTAATTTTCCATCAGGGGCTTCGCTGATGCTGTAACCACGGGCCAGTGTTGCCAGTGGGCTGACCGCTTCCATTCGTGAGCAGGAAACGGCAAATTTTTCTCTGGAACGGCTGATTTGTCGTTCGAACGCTTGTTTTAACCGAAAATCTTGTTGCTGAATCTGTTGGCTATACTGGCGGATCTGCCGGCGGGGTTCTGAATACCAGAGCCGTTGTTGCAATTTGTCATAAATCAGATTGCTTTGCCGTAAATGCCGTTGCAGGCTATCAGCCAGCCGCTGGCGTAAACTGACCAGCAAATTCTGCTGACGAGCCAACCGTAAATGAGGGTGCTGTTGTTGTAAACGGTGAGATAACAGGCTGAAAACCTGCTGTTTCTGCGCAAAGAAGTAATCCATTGCCATTTCCAATCGCTGTTGTTGCGACTGGATTTGACGTAACAATTCGAGTTGATTACGGCTGACCAATTCAGCGGCTGCTGAGGGGGTCGGGGCCCGCAAATCTGCCACGAAATCAGCAATGGTGACATCCGTTTCATGGCCTACTGCACTGACTATCGGAATATCACTGTGAAAAATCGCTCTGGCGACACGTTCATCATTGAAGCTCCATAAATCTTCCAACGAGCCACCACCGCGTCCGACGATCAATACATCACATTCCTGCCTTGCATTTGCTAATTCAATTGCCTGAATAATCTGTAACGGCGCTTCTGTCCCTTGGACGGCTGTTGGATAAATGACGATTGGCAATGATGGATCACGGCGCTGCAAAATATTCAAAATATCATGCAGGGCGGCACCACTGGCTGATGTAATCACCCCAAGCTGTTGAGCAGGAGAGGGAAGGGGTTTCTTATGACGCTGATCAAATAACCCTTCGTCATTGAGTTTCTGTTTCAATAATTCAAACTGTTGCTGTAACAGGCCATCACCGGCGGGTTGCATATTTTCAATAATAAGCTGATAGTCCCCTTTGGGTTCATAAAGCGTAATTGCCGCGCGGACCAAAACCTGCTGGCCATTTTGTGGCTTGAATGTCACCCGTTGATTACTACTGCGAAACATTGCGGCCCGCACCTGAGCGCGTTCATCTTTCAGGGTAAAATACCAGTGGCCGGAGGCGGGTTGAGAAAAATTCGATATTTCAGCGCTCAACCAAATTCTGCCCATTTCCATTTCGAGCAGTTGACGGACCGTCTGATTGAGGCGGCTGACAGAAAAAATTCCAGTATTAGAAGGTAGTGACATGTGAGCCAGATCAAATTCCAAAACAAGGGCTTAATTCACCGATACTAACGTTCGTTATGAAGTAAGCAAGAAATTTTTTAATAAAATACTGGAGGCAACCGATTACGTTCTGTATAATGCCGCAGCAATATTTTATTCCTTAAATTGTCCGCAGCCTGGTGAGATATTGCTTATGTTACGAATTAAAAAAGAAGCTTTAACCTTTGACGATGTTCTGTTAATTCCTGCCCACTCTTCTGTTCTGCCTAACACTGCGGACCTGTCTACTCAACTGACTTCCACTATTCGCCTGAATGTTCCCATGTTGTCTGCGGCAATGGATACTGTAACGGAATCCGGCTTGGCTATCGCGCTGGCTCAGGAAGGTGGAATTGGTTTCATCCATAAAAATATGTCTATTGAGCGTCAGGCAGAAGAAGTGAGCCGGGTGAAAAAACATGAGAGTGGTGTTGTGACAAATCCCGTCACGGTGGCCCCTAAAACAACGCTGCGTGAAGTTCAGGCACTGACAGAGCGTAATGGTTTTGCTGGTTATCCTGTTGTTACCGAAGGAAATGAGTTGGTTGGTATTATTACGGGTCGTGACGTACGTTTCGTGACCGATCTGGATCAGCCGGTTACTGCGGTAATGACACCTAAAGAGCGTCTGGTAACGGTAAAAGAAGGTGAAGCCCGTGATGTTGTGTTGCATAAAATGCACGAAAAACGGGTTGAAAAAGCGCTGGTGGTTGATGAAGACTTTCATCTGCTTGGCATGATCACGGTTAAGGATTTCCAGAAAGCGGAACGTAAGCCCAATGCCTGTAAGGATAAGCATGGACGTTTACGTGTTGGGGCCGCGGTTGGCGCGGGTGCCGGTAATGAAGAGCGTGTTGATGCGTTGGTTGCCGCCGGTATTGATGTTCTGCTGATTGATTCATCACACGGTCATTCTGAAGGTGTATTACAGCGTATTCGTGAAACCCGCGCTAAATACCCGAATCTACAGATTATTGGCGGTAACGTGGCGACGGGAGAAGGTGCAAAAGCGTTGGTAGCGGCTGGGGTTAATGCGGTTAAAGTCGGTATTGGCCCTGGTTCTATCTGTACTACCCGTATTGTGACAGGTGTTGGTGTGCCACAAATTACCGCTATCTCTGATGCGGTTGAAGCGCTGGAAGGCTCAGGGATCCCGGTTATTGCTGATGGTGGTATTCGTTTCTCCGGTGATATTGCCAAAGCAATTGCCGCCGGGGCCTCCTGTGTCATGGTCGGTTCCATGTTGGCAGGCACGGAAGAATCTCCAGGCGAAATTGAGTTGTTTCAGGGGCGTTCATTTAAATCTTATCGTGGAATGGGCTCTCTGGGGGCGATGTCTAAAGGCTCTTCCGATCGCTATTTCCAAACTGACAATGCCGCAGACAAACTGGTACCGGAAGGCATTGAAGGTCGTGTTGCCTATAAGGGGTTGCTGAAAAACATTATCCATCAGCAAATGGGAGGCCTGCGTTCCTGTATGGGGCTGACTGGCTGCGCAACTATTGATGAACTGAGAACCAAAGCTGAATTTGTTCGCATTAGTGGTGCGGGTATTCAGGAAAGCCACGTTCACGATGTCACCATTACCAAAGAGTCTCCAAACTACCGGTTAGGTCTGTAATTCATATTTATTGTGGCTCCTGTAGGAGCCACCTATCTCCTATGTTTTTATTTACTTGTTTTTTTGGAATTCGCCGCACATGACAACAAATATCCATCAGCACCGTATTCTTATCCTTGATTTTGGTTCGCAATATACTCAGTTGATTGCTCGCCGTATCCGTGAAATCGGAGTTTACTGTGAACTTTGGGCATGGGATGTAACGGAAGAACAAATCCGTGAATTCAACCCAAGCGGTATTATTCTTTCCGGTGGACCGGAGAGTACTACAGAGCAGGGGAGTCCACGTGCACCAGAGTACGTTTTTAACGCCGATATTCCTGTACTGGGTGTCTGCTACGGTATGCAAACTATGTCGATGCAATGCGGTGGTAAAGTAGAAAGTTCTACTGAACGTGAATTTGGTTATGCTCAGGTTGAAATCAAAGCGGAAAGTGCGTTGTTTCGTGATATTCACGATTCATTAAATGAGCAGAGTAAACCGTTGTTGGATGTATGGATGAGTCATGGTGATAAAGTCACTGCGATCCCTGCGGATTTTATCACTATTGCCAGCACTGATACCTGCCCGTTTGCCATTATCGCGAATGAAGAAAAACGTTTTTATGGTGTACAGTTTCATCCGGAAGTCACCCATACCCATCAAGGACAACACATACTGGAACGTTTTGTATTGGATATTTGCCAATGTGAAGCTCTGTGGACTCCGGCTTCTATTATTGAAGATGCGGTTGTACGTCTGCGTGGACAGATCGGTGACGATCACGTTATTTTGGGGTTGTCCGGTGGGGTTGATTCCTCTGTCACCGCGTTATTACTGCATCGCGCAATTGGCAAACGTCTGACCTGTGTATTTGTCGATAACGGTTTACTGCGTTTGAATGAAGCCGACCAGGTAATGGAAATGTTTGCCGGTAAATTTGGGCTGAATATCGTCCATGTTCCCGCAGAAGATCGCTTCCTTACTGCATTGGCTGGCATTAATGATCCGGAAGAAAAACGCAAAACCATTGGCCGCGTGTTTATTGAAGTGTTTGATCAAGAGGCAAGTAAACAGACTCAGGTTAAATGGTTGGCGCAAGGCACTATTTACCCGGATGTGATTGAATCAGCGGCCTCTGCGACAGGTAAAGCACACGTCATCAAATCTCACCATAACGTAGGTGGTTTGCCGGAAGAGATGAAACTGGGTCTGGTGGAACCGCTGAAAGAGTTGTTCAAAGATGAAGTTCGCAAGATTGGCCTGGAACTGGGATTGCCTTATGACATGCTAAACCGTCATCCATTCCCAGGTCCTGGTCTGGGTGTTCGTGTCTTGGGTGAAGTGAAGAAAGAGTACTGTGATCTGCTGCGTCGTGCGGATGCTATCTTTATTGAAGAACTGCACAAAGCTAATTTGTACAATAAAGTAAGCCAAGCATTTACGGTATTCCTGCCTGTTCGTTCTGTGGGTGTTATGGGGGATGGCCGTAAATATGACTGGGTTGTCTCTTTACGTGCAGTAGAAACAGTCGATTTCATGACCGCACATTGGGCGCATTTGCCTTATGATTTCCTTGGACGAGTTTCTAACCGGATCATCAATGAAGTCAATGGAATTTCAAGAGTTGTGTATGATGTCAGCGGTAAACCGCCTGCAACGATTGAGTGGGAATAATGACATAATCGTTTCCTATTATTGATAATGATTAGAAAAACCAGTAACTATTTTAGTTACTAACTTAGAACTGCACCTAAAAGTTGGATATTAAACCAACCACTGAGGGTGCAGTTTTTTATGGGTAAATGCTCATGAGAATTTAAGTTAAATGTTGTTGAAGATTCTTTGTCTGGAGTAGCAGTTAGTCGAATTCATGTTCAGAAGTTTAGCAAGGTCTATGGGTCTTGTGGTGTATTTGTGTTGTAGTCATTGAGATTCAGGCGTGAAGAGGGATATAAGTGAAATGCCCCAACAGAGTGGAGCATGGGATAGTTATTCTTTTGTTAATGTCATAGTGAAGTTGATGAAAAATATTCATTGTGAGAGTATTATATCGATCTTCATAAATTAAAATTCCAATAGACATTAAGGTAATTGAAAAAGGCTCTTTATTATGGTGATGTGTTTTAATAATTAAACAATATATAATTACCAGCAATATATTTGTGGCTATTTTATTTTTACCTATAAATATTAGGCAGAGTAAAGACCTATGACGATATAAAGATTAGTCTTTTCACCCTAGCCTATATTGATTTATCTTATATACGATTGTGGATTTCTGTTCAAAACATAAATAATCAAAATCGTTGTTACAGTACCGCTTCCGATAATGCCTGCTAACCAATTATGTTCATTTAGACCTAATATTAAAGCAACAAAGAGAGAGATAAGAGTCAGTAATAGCCCACAATTTTGTCCCCTTATGCTTTTTCTTATCGTTTGTTCTAAGGCAACTTTTTCCATTTCATGTCTGTGCTTTTGTTGTTGTTCAATAAGGATCAAAAATCTGTCAGCCGCTCCCTTTGTATATTGCTCATAAGTAGTTAATATTTCTGACTCAGGAAGCTGATCATATAATGAATTATTATCATCTGAATTTGATGGTTTAACGATTTCAGGGTGTTTTCTGTTTATTATTTCTTTCATATATCGTCTCTTTCCCTGTAGATAATATAATTTCATCATTGAATTGCTTTAGTACAGCAGCAAAATCCGCACGGACTTTATCCAGATCATCAGATAAAGTCTCAACATCACTCTTTGATGGAATAAGATCAAGATAGTTTGTATTCGGCATAATATCGAATCTTGGTGAAATAGATCTTAATTTATTAAAATATTGTATGAAAATGTTCATTCTATTACCTGCATTATTAGTTGTTTCTGTTAGTTAAATAGCTTATTAATACTTGATGTTTTCTTTGTTTTTGATTGTGAAATAATACCTGATAAATATATTTATTCCACAAAAATATTGCGAGCTGGCTCAAAGATAATTCTGAAAATAGTGGAATGTGATTTCATTTAAAATAATGATTAATCGCTTATATAAAGCTATTAAGTAGTATGATTTACGATGAAAAGTATCAGAATATGCTATAGTACCCGCTGGTTTTTACTTATTTTTTGGGAATCATATGTCTTATCAATGCCCCTTATGTCATCAACCTTTATTGCTAACCCGGCAGCAATGGCGCTGTGAAAATAATCATCAGTTTGATTGTGCTAAAGAAGGGTATGTCAATCTGATGCCCGTTCAGTATAAAAGGTCCAAAGAGCCCGGAGACAGCCCGGAGATGATGCAGTCAAGAAGGGCATTTTTGGATTCAGGATATTATCAGCCATTACAACAACGGGTTTCAGAACTGCTGGAAAAGTATTTGCCAGAAAATGCAGATAGTTTGCTGGATATAGGATGCGGTGAAGGTTATTACACCGCTGCGGTTGAAGAGCAGTTAAGCAAGGGGCGTAATCTTAATATCTATGGGTTAGATGTCGCCAAGATCGCAGTGCGTTATGGTGCTAAACGCTATCCTTCTGTCCGCTTTTGTGTTGCGTCAAGCCATCGTTTGCCATTTGCTGATGAGTCTCTTGCTGGGGTGTTACGAATTTATGCACCTTGCAAAGCAGAAGAGTTGGCAAGGGTAATTAAGCCACAAGGAATTATTCTGACAGTTGCTCCTGGCCCTCGCCATCTTTATCAGATTAAAGCGTTGATTTATCAAAATGTTCATCTTCATCCATTGAAGGCAGAACAATTGGCAGGGTTTGAATTGATAACAGATGAGTCATTATCTTATCCAATGAAATTAGATGGAATACAAGCGTGTCATTTATTACAGATGACGCCATTTGCCTGGCGGGCAACGGAAGAGGTAAAAAAAGAACTGGCAGATAAGGCGTTGTTTGAATGCGAAGCTGATTTTATATTGCGGGTTTATCAACGCATTAGGTAATCAGAATTTCAGCCCAAAATACAATTCTTGAAAGGTTAATATTTTGGGCTGAAGGAGTTATTTCGCATACATAAATAATTCGAGATGCTCAAATAAAATATTGAAACCAATCGCAATCAGAATCATCCCACCAATAAACTCAGCACGTTTGCCCAGCAGTGGACCAATATAGCGGCCAATTAACATCCCCAATGTTGCCATAATCATTGTCATCATACCGATAGCTATAGCAGTATGTACGATATTGACCTGAAGAAAAGCGAGCCCGATACCGATTGCCATTGCATCCAGGCTGGTAGCAATGGCTGTTGTTATTAGTACCATTGAGTTGTGGCGACAGGGCGATTCGCATTTCTTTTCCTGATTCACTTTAAAACTCTCTGTCATCATTCTACCGCCCAGAATAAATAACAGAGTAAAAGCGATCCAGTGATCCCACTCCATAATATATTGGCTGGTATAAAGCCCTATAGACCAGCCAATCAGTGGGGTACTGGCTTCTGCCAAACCAAATATCAAACCAGTACGGATTGCTTCACGAAAATGGGGTTTATGTAGTGTGGCCCCTTTACAAATTGCCGCAGCAAAGGCATCCATTGAAAGTGCTAAAGCTAAGATAAGGGTTGCGTATATATTCATTAAAATAACCTCGGTTGGGCGTTTCCATATACATATAATCCATCCCCAACCAATGATGGTGTTATATGCTATGGTCTTGCCAACCGAAATAAGGCTGCCCGCACCACGTTTTACTTTCAAACGAGCGTGTTGATACGAGCTTTTCAGAAAAATTGACTAAGCTATTTCTCTGAAACAGGCTACTCCCCATGACTTTTTAAAAGATAGCATAATAATTCAAAAAGGGAAAATAATATTGTTTTTAGGATTGAGGTGTGATGCCGATAATAGTTATCATTATCTATTGTGGAGTGAAAATGAGGTAAAAATAAAAGTCAGCACTAGGCTGACTGTTTATTATTTTTTTATATATTATTAATGTTTATCTATTTTCTTTCGATAAGAAATTTATAAATCTTTTCTAAATCATCAAGCTGGCTTACTGAGAGATATAATTTCTTATTTTCCAAGCCAATAAGCAAGATGCCATCCTCAGATAAATTTATGGTTTTTATCCGATCATAGGAAATAAATGTGTTTGCATAGAAAAAACCGTTATTTTTAAATGACAATTTAGGGGAGCGTATATAAGCAATATAAATAGTCACTAGGATAGTAAATAACAATAAATATGTGGTTAAACGGCTGCCATAAGCAGTGATGTTATTATAAACAACAATAAGTATCAGGATAATAAAGATGAGAGCATCAATTTTGTGCTTTCTTTTTAGCTTTATTTGTAAATCAGTTTTCCCTTTCAGCAGATTAACCACAAATTCATCATAGACAGCGAAAGCCAGCATTAATACGATTAAACCAACTAATACCATATCATTAAGGCTCATTCTTTAATCCCTGTGTTGCTGTAAAAAAATGCGGGGAGGAATTTTCCCTCCCCGAATGATTAACTATAGACCGAGGAAACCAAATCTGGCACCAATAATCCCCAGAATGAAGAAGCCAATAATAATCCACAAGGCATTCACTTTATGCCGTAACAGCCACATACAAGCAAATGTCAGCAAAAGTGGGACCAGGCCAGGCATCAACTGATCGAGGATGTTCTGAACCGTGGTTATGGTCTTTTCACCGGTTTGTGGGTTAGGAATTTCCGATACCACCAGCGGGATATTAACTTTCGTCCATTTATTAACTAATGCTCCCATGACAAACAGGCCAAGAATTGACGCCCCTTCCGTCATTTTTTGCAGGAAACCGCCACCCATATCCTGAACGATATCAATCCCTTTCTTATAGCCATAAGAGATACCTGAATAGAGAACCAACAGGCGTACCAGGTTGAACAAGAAGAAGAACAGCACAGGCCCAAGCCAGCTGCCACTCATGGCAAGACCTGCCCCCAGCGCAGCGAATACCGGGCGGACTGTGCCCCAGAAAATCGGGTCGCCAACACCCGCTAATGGCCCCATCAAACCAACTTTGATGCCGTTGATGGCACCATCATCAATCGGGGCACCGTTAGCGCGCTGTTCTTCCATTGCCATCGTGACACCCAGAACAGGTGCGACGACGTAAGGGTGAGTGTTAAAGAATTCCAGGTGGCGTTTAATGGCTTGTTTACGCTCATCGGTATTTTCCGGATACAGGCGGCGAAGCGTTGGAACCATAGCGAAACAGAAACCCAGAGCCTGCATACGTTCAAAGTTCCATGAACCCTGGAACACATTAGAACGGAGAAATACACCGCGGATGTCACTTGGCGTCAGTTTTTTCTGGCCTGCTGTCTGAGCAGCCGTTTTTGTTGTATCTAACATGTTGCTCATCCTCTTAATCTAATTCGTTATCAAGGTGGTTATTGGCTTGTCCAGGGGCCGCAACTACCTGAGATTTGTTATATTTGGGGCTTAACTGGATGTACAGCACGGCCATAACGATACCAATAATACCTAATGCAACTAGGTTGAATTCAGTGAATGCCGCAGTGACAAAGCCGAGGTAGAAGAATGGCATCAGGTAGCCGGCACGCATCATATTGATGACCATGGCGTAACCTACAACCACGATCATGCCTCCCGCGATGTTCAGGCCATCTGTGACGACTTTAGGGATAGACGCGAGTAATTGCTGGACTTCATTGGTACCAACAGATAAGGCGACAATCAGGGCAGGGATGGCGATACGCATAGCCTGGAGCAGTAATGCGGATAAATGGATAAAGCTGATTGCTCGAAGGTTACCACGTTCTGCTGCGTTGTCAGCGGCATGTTGGAAGGCAACAGTGATAGTACGTACAATGATGGTCAGCACTTGTCCTGCGGCTGCCAGCGGAATAGCCAGGGCGATACCTTCACCAATATCACGACCACCGGCAAT
This sequence comes from Photorhabdus sp. RM323S, assembly GCF_042879375.1. Lineage (NCBI taxonomy): Bacteria > Pseudomonadati > Pseudomonadota > Gammaproteobacteria > Enterobacterales > Morganellaceae > Photorhabdus > Photorhabdus sp. RM323S. The sequence goes on along the minus strand of NZ_JBHFKZ010000006.1, from coordinate 47,902 downwards.
GACCAGGATAGTTGAGATGATTGATGCTAAAGCCGCATCCGGGGCAATTGCAGCACCGATATTCATCCAGCCAAGCGCGATCATTTCCAGTGTACCGCCGATAATGATACCGGTTGTCATATCACCAAGGATGATCCCAATTAAAGTACAGGCCACGAGTGGGCGATGGAATTGAAATTCATCAAGAATGGAATCCATTCCGACTATACAAGCTACGATGAATATCAATGCAATTTGAACAACGGTAATTTCCATTGTTTGTCTCCTATAACCAAATTAAATTCGGTAAGAAATTTTTGTCATTGAGTAATAGTTAAATTGCTCTGGTTTGTTTTTCGTTTTTAACCTTCTGGAGCAGATCCATCATTTGCAGACGGCTGTCACTGGCAACTTTGCGGGCTTCAAGCTCAATGCCACGTTCATCCAGTTTTTTGAAGGCCACAATATCGGTTTCATCAACGGATATTGCGTTGTTAATTTGAGTTTTTCCTTGACGGAATGCCATTCCACCGATGTTTACAGATGTGATATCAACACCATCTTCGACCAGACGTAAAACATCCGTTGGATTTGTAAATAGCAACATAACACGCTCATTAGCGTATTTAGGGTTGTTATAAACACGAACACATTTGGCAACGTCAACAACGTGAGCACTGAGACCCGGCGGAGCAACTTGTTTTAGCAAGGTGGCGCGGACCGTATCGGCAGCAACTTCATCACTGACGACAATAATCCGTTTTACATTGGTCTCTTTTGTCCAACGAGTCGCGACCTGACCATGAATAAGACGGTCATCAATCCGGGCCAGGGTTATTTTCATATGACCACCCGTTGATGGGGTAAATGAAGGAACAGCAGCAGGCGTTACCGGTTTGGCGGGTTCGGCTTTTTGAGGCTCTTCCGTTTTCAGGGCCCGAATGCCTTCTTTTCCTGTTTCCAGGGCAACAGAAACCAGTTCTGTCAACGATGGGCCATCATCCCGGCACATAAAGGTTTCAACCAACATCGGAACGTTAACCCCGGTGATGATCTCATAATTCTCTTTATCTACAGCGATACGATTAGCTGCATTGAATGGACTTCCTCCCCATGTATCAACAAGGAACAGTACACCTTGCTTTGTGTTAAGTGCTGCAAGTTTATTGCTGTATTTTTCAAATAAAGTATCGGCATTTTCACCAGGAACGAAGTCAATATAAGAAACATTTTCCTGTTCCCCAATTAACATCTCTGCGGTACGAAGCAGTTGTTCAGCCGCAGCTCCATGTGTGCCAATCATAATGGCTATACTCACCTGTTTTCCCCTCTGTTAACAATATAAACGTAGGATTATTACAAAGTTACTCCAATTATTTTGATGAATCATTCCTCCAATAAAAAGCATGTTTGTACGAATAACAACCTTTTATCAATGTGATACCTGAATATTTGACTTGATTTAGACTTTATCTCTTATTGACTGAAAAAATAGGCTGCTAGAGTAACATCAGAAATACCTGAGGAAAATTGCTGTCAGTCAGAAAAAATGAAATAGATGAAAATGTTAACCATAAAACAATTTAATAAGCTGAATATTGAAAAATTAATCTATAATTATCTGTAATTTACTTATTTTTAGTTATTTATTCTGTTTCCGGTAACATCTTATTAGTTAAAAATTAAAAATATATTCATCTTTTCCGATCGAAAAGTGATCATTGAGGGGTTTTGCTAAAAAATATCCCTACTACAACATAGGGATATTTTGATTGTAGAAGACGTTACTGATCAAAAAACAGGTTATTTATTTGATTAATCACACTGAACTTTAATCGCCAGACCGCCACGGGATGTTTCACGATATTTAGCATTCATGTCTTTGCCTGTTTCGTACATGGTTTCAATGACTTTATCGAGAGAAACACGTGGTTCACTGGTACGGCGCAAAGCCATGCGGCTAGAGTTGATGGCTTTTACTGAAGCAATTGCATTGCGTTCAATACAAGGCACCTGTACCTGGCCTGCAACCGGGTCACAGGTAAGGCCGAGGTTATGTTCCATGCCGATTTCAGCGGCAATACAGACTTGTTCAGCACTACCACCTAGCAGTTCTGCAAGGCCGGCTGCGGCCATTGAACAGGCAACACCAACTTCCCCTTGACAACCCACTTCAGCTCCAGATATAGAGGCATTCATTTTATACAGAATGCCGATAGCGCCAGATGCCAAGAAATAGCGGATATACAGCTCTGGTGTCACAGGCTCAATGCAATGGTTGTAATAAGCGAGTACGGCAGGAACAATGCCACAAGCGCCATTGGTTGGTGCGGTAACAACACGCCCACCTGCGGCATTTTCTTCATTGACTGCCAGGGCGAACATGTTCACCAGATCCACGACATTCATTGGATCATTAGACAGGTTGTTTGACGAGGTCAGCATACGATGTAATGCCGCCGCACGGCGTGGCACACGTAATGGGCCAGGTAAAACGCCTTCGGTGTTCAGACCACGCTCAATACAAGCCTGCATGGTACCCCAGACATCAGCAAAATAAGCGTTAATTTCTTCTTTACTGTGGAGGTCCAGTTCGTTTTTCATCATTAAACCGGAGATAGATAGCCCGGTTTTATTACAATTCATCAGCAGTTCTTTTGCTGAATTGAATGGATATGAAACAGGTTTGATATCCTGAGAGGGTTTACCAAAATGCTCTTCATCAACAATAAAACCACCACCAATCGAGTAGTAGGTTTTGCTATAAACTTTTTTGTCTCCCGCGAATGCATGAATTTGCATACCGTTTTCATGTAATGACAGGTTATCACTACGGAAAACCATGCCGCTATCATGGGGGAAATCGACTTCATGTAAGCCATTGGCCAGCTTAATACGCTGAGTTTGCTCTACATCACGAATAAAACCGGGGATTGAATCAATATCAACGGTAGCCGGCAAATTACCTGCCAGACCCATGATAATGGCGATATCCGTATGATGACCTTTGCCGGTTAATGAGAGTGAGCCGTAAACATCGACGGCTACACGCGTGATAGAAGGCATTAAGCCCTGGTTTACCAGATCGTCGACAAACTGTTTGCCGGCTTTCATCGGGCCAACCGTATGAGAACTAGATGGGCCAATACCGACCTTAAACATGTCGAAAACGCTAATCACGCCAGACTCCTTAAAAAAGATAGAGATATAGTTATATATATTGGGGGACGCTACTTTACTGTGATTTAGTCGTGTTGATAAGGCAGTTTACAGTTTTTTTTGAAATATGATAGCAACCGTGACAAAAATGGATAGAAAAAACACAGGTTGATGATTTCTCATGATTTGGATCAAACTTGAACCTGTTGAGCTAATTGGTGAATGATAGCGGCTGTCAGGCCCCAGATGAGTCGCTTCTGATACCAGTAAAAATAGATGCGATGTTGCTGACCACGGCGGTTAACATCAAGATAATGATAATTTGAAAGTGAAAGCGCTTCAGCTAAAGGGACTTCGAAGATACTGGACACTTCTGTTGGGTTGCTGTGGAAAGACAATTCCGGGGGTAATAACCCGACAATGGGGGTCACCAGATAACCGCTAATGCTGTCCAAGGGCATGAGTTGCCCCAAAACTTGAACTTTCTGATGGGGTATGTTGACTTCTTCTTCTGCTTCCCGCAGTGCTGTAGCGATGATTGATTTGTCTTCGGGATCAGCAACTCCACCGGGAAAGGCCACTTGGCCGGCGTGTGAGCGTAATGTGGTGGAGCGCTGGGTTAGTAATAGTGTTGGTTTCGGCTTGCAGATGATCGGCAATAACACCGCAGCATGGCGGGTGTTATTTGCAAGCCGTTTAGGGGATGATGGCAGTTGTAACTGAAATCTGTTAATGAAATCAGAGAGTGGCATCATATCGATTTTATTTTCCCCAGTTGCGGCAAAATACGATTCAACTTATCAAATGTTTCCTGATACTCTTTTTCAGCAATACTGTCGGCAATAATTCCGCCACCTGCCCAGCAATATATTTTTTCTTTTTCGGTCAAGAGGGTGCGAATGGTGATATTACTGTCCATCGTGCCACAAAAGCTAATATAGCCAATTGAACCACAATATCCATGCCGGCGATGGGGCTCAAGCTCTTCTATTATTTCCATTGCTCTGATTTTAGGAGCACCAGTGATAGAACCTCCAGGAAAACAGGCGCGCAGTAAGTCTGTGGCATGCTGTTCATTTGGTAATGCTGCGGTAATTGTGCTGACCAGATGGTGAACGGCAGGGAATTGTTCAACGACAAATAATTCAGGAACTTTAACTGAGCCCGGTGTGGCTACCCGGCCAATATCATTACGTAATAAATCGACGATCATCAGGTTTTCGGCCCGGTCTTTTTTTGATGCCGCCAGTTTTTCAGCTTGTAATGCATCCTTTTTTGCGTCATTTAAGCGCGGTAATGTTCCTTTAATTGGACGAGTCTGGATTTGATTATTTTCCAGGAGTAGGAAACGTTCAGGAGAGACACTGATGACACTGTTTTCCGGTAAACGAATAAAGGCAGAAAAAGGTGCGCAATTGCTCTTATTCAGTTTTATGAATGCTTGCCATTCATCTCCCCGGTAATCAGCGCAAAATCGCTGTGCCAAATTGACTTGATAACAATCGCCGTCTAATAGATAGTCATGAATACAGCTAATCTTTTCATGATATTGCTCTGCACTCATATTTGACTGCCACTCGCTGGTCAGCGTAAAAGTCGTTTTTGGCGAAGCCTGGCGGGATATAAGCCAGTTCAGGCGTGCATCAGCATCACTGTAGCTGAATAAAGTCACCTGTTTTTTATGATGATCAACAATCAGCGCCCAGTCATAAATGCCTATTGCCATATCTGGAAATGACAACTCATTTTTGGCTTGTGACGGTAATTTTTCGATACAACGCCCAAGATCATATCCCCATAGACCCAGTGCCCCTCCCTGAAATGGCAAATCAGGATCAAAATTTGCTGTGATATTTAATTTCTCCAGCTGTTTTTTTAACAGATAAAAGGGATCTTCCTCAGTAATATAAGTATCACCACGTTCATTTATTGCGGTTGATTTCTCATGATTGAGAAGGGTTATCAGTGGTTCTGCAACCAGAATATCAAACCGGTTATGGGGATGGTTCGCAGAACCCGAATGGAGCAGCATTGCCCAAGGCTGGCTTGAAATCGGCGCGAAATAGTTGATGGCAGCGTCTGATTGATAAGGTAATTGTCGTTTTTGCAGTGAAGTACTCATTATGGTGTTGGTTTTAACAGTTGTAACGCGAGAGTTGGCATTGATTTTCATCCCCAGAGATTAACATAGAAATCCACTCCTTACCTGAGATAAAATCGCTATACTCTTCGGCGTCGATCAGTTTATTCAGAGGTTATTATCATGTTTTCAAGTATGCCAACCTTATCTCATCAGGAACAGCAACTGGCAGTGGAGAAAATTCAGCAACTAATGGCTGAGGGAATGAGTAGTGGGGAAGCCATTGGGTTGGTTGCTCAAGAGATTCGCGAACAGCATCGCACAAAAGAGCAGGTAAATGTGATGTTTGATGATGAAAAATCAACATAATTAAATTATTTATTTAACAATAATCATACATTTATTTCACTTGGCATGTTAGGTTAGTTCCATATTTAATCTCTTAGTTTGAGATATTAACAGGAGGTAGTATGAAAGCATGTCACATCATTAAGAGAGTTGTCCTATCAGGCGCTGCACTTTTGTTCACTGTCTCATTCGCAGCATCTGCTGTGTCAGAGGGCAAACGTGTTGATAAGTTTGTCTCTTGCGATAATTTAACCAAGTCGCAAATTGCCGCTCAGGTAAAACGTGATTTTCTGCAAAACCGTATCAACCGTTGGTCAGAAGATAAAAAGCAATTGGGGACATCGACACCTGTGGCGTGGATAAATGCAGAAAATATCACTGGTGATAAAGATATATTAAAAGTTCCCCTTACTGTTCGTGGTTCTAAGCGTGACAAAGATTACCGTGTTGTTGTTGATTGTCAGCAAAATACGATTAGCTATAGTGAATTGAAATAACATTTTCTGATAGTTATCTCTACCCGTCATTAGATGGACACCCGATTTGGTGTTAGCCAGTAAAGGAAATGTTATGTCAGAATTAAAAAAATTATATCCTGCTTGTGAAGCTTACCGTTCTGGTTATTTGGACACAGGTGATGGTCATCAAATCTATTGGGAATTATGTGGTAATCCTAACGGTAAGCCTGCCGTATTTATTCATGGTGGACCGGGCGGTGGTATTGCCTGTTATCATCGTCGGCTATTTGACCTGAAGAAATATCATGTCATGTTATTTGATCAGCGTGGCTGTGGGCGTTCAAAACCTCATGCCAGTCTGGAAAATAATACTACCTGGCATTTAGTTGAAGACATTGAGTGCTTGCGTCAATTAATGGGGGTGGAAAAGTGGCTGGTATTTGGTGGTTCATGGGGTTCCACTTTATCTTTAGTTTACGCTCAGACTCACCCTCAACGAGTTTCTGAATTAATTCTTCGGGGGATTTTCTTGCTGAGGCCGCAGGAGTTGCACTGGTATTATCAGGATGGCGCTTCTAATTTTTTTCCCGACAAATGGCAACGAACGATATCTATTTTGTCGGAGGAAGAGCGAAAGGATATTATCGGTGCATATAATAAGCGGCTGACTAGTGATGATCGTCAGGTTCAATTAGAAGCCGCTCGCCTCTGGAGTTTGTGGGAAGGAGAGACGGTAACATTGCTTCCTTCAGAGAGCGCGGAATCTTTCGCAGAAGATGAGTTTGCTTTGGCGTTTGCCCGAATTGAGAACCACTATTTTATCAATGAGGGTTTTATGAATGACGATCAGAAATTGTTGAATAACATTGACGTTATAAGGAATATTCCGGCAGTCATCATTCATGGCCGATATGATATGGCTTGCCGGGTGCAAAATGCCTGGGATTTGGCTCAAGCATGGCCGGAAGCAGAATTACACATCATTGAGGGAGCAGGACACTCATTTGACGAACCGGGTATTTTACATCATCTGATTAATGCAACGGATAAGTTTGCAGAGCAATAATTTGATATAACCACCGGTTATCCGGTGGTTATCCATTCTCATTAGATGATCAGCGGTTTTTTGGCTCGTAAGGTAAACGGGAAAATTGTTTGGATAACTGGCGATAATGCACCAAACGTTGTTGAAAATATTCCCTAAGGTGTGTGGGTTGTTCCTGTTCGACGGTGTCAGGAAGTACCGGCATATTGTAACGTTCTTTAAAAGCTACACCCGATGCCGCCAAATCAACATTGACTTTATCCATGTTCTCAGTAGAAAGGCCGGCCAGATTATGTCCCATAAGTGTCTCGCTGAATTGAAACCCAAATTCATAAAGCGATAAAGTTAATCCAGACTCGCTTTTCTGGCAAGGGCTGAATTGATTATTTTATAAATATAAATAATATTCATTATCATTAAATATAAAAATTTCTCAGTGAGTGTTATTTTGTAAATAAAATTCATTTCCATTTAAATATATTAAATGAGATTCATTTCTATTTGTGTTTTTTAAAAATATATATTTATTTCAATGTCATACGTATATTTTATTTATTTTTGCTTATTGGGTTTTATTATTTTAATATAGTTGGAATAATACAGGTAAATTAATAACTGGAGTGCCTATTATGTTAAATCAAGAAGTGGTTAATAAATTAAATGAGCAGATGAATCTGGAGTTCTATTCTGCGAATTTATATCTGCAAATGAGTGCATGGTGCGGTGATAAAGGATTAGCGGGTGCCGCCGCGTTTTTTAAATCACACGCTCAGGAAGAAATGCAGCATATGCATCGCTTATTTGATTATCTGAGTGATACTGGTGCGATGCCACGTTTGGGACAGATTGATGCGCCTTCTGCTGATTATGAATCCATATCTCATGTACTTAAGAAAACTTATGAGCATGAGAAGTTCATTACTGCTGAAATTAATAGACTTGCCCATTTGGCGATAACTACGCAGGATTATTCTACTTTTAACTTTCTGCAATGGTATGTAGCAGAACAGCACGAAGAAGAGAAGTTGTTCAAATCTATCCTTGATAAACTGGATATGGTTGGCGAGGATGGTAAGGCGCTCTTCTTCCTGGATAAAGATCTAAAAGCTCTGGCTGCTGCAAATCCTGTCTGATTGAATAGAATGGATTAGCCGCAGTAGCTGACAATAGCTTTAGATGTTTAAGGTTAATACTGCGGTTTTCCTTTATTTTTGCGCGATAGTTCACAAGACGAAATTCTCATTGTAAGTTATCGCGGATAAAATAATCCTTTTGATATAAGATGATATCAATTTATAGAAATTCATCTGAAAATTAAGAGGTCATTTATGGCTATTAGCGAAATTCACTCTTTTTGCCGAAAATTATCGGCTTTAGTGGTTCTTTTTGTCGGCATGTCTTGTCAGCAAGCTTTAGCCCATGCGCATTTAACAGAACAAATTCCAGCCGAAGATACGACAGTAGAAAATACACCACAGGTAATTACTTTGAGTTTTTCAGAAGGTATTGAGCTGAATTTCAGTAAAGTAAAAGTGACTGGCCCGGAAAATAAGCCTATAAAAACGGGTAAATTGAAGCTTGATCCGGCAACCAATACAAAACTTATTCTTCCAGTCGAAGATAACCTTGTGGCGGGTAAATATGATGTTGACTGGAGCGTAGTCTCTGTTGATGGGCATAAGACTAAAGGCGTCTATAGCTTTACAGTTAAGTAATTATGTCTCTGGCCGCTCTGTATATCCTTTGTCGCTTCACTCATTTCGTGGCAGTCATGCTGATGTTTGGCTTCAGCATATTTACTGCCATGTTGGTTCCCAATCGTTTATCTGTTCTGATTGATACCCGTCTCCGTTTGGGGGTAATTATCAGCACGATTGTGGCATTCATAACGGCAATTGGCTGGTTGGCGATGCAAGCGGGGATAATGGGGGATGGTTGGCAAGATACTTATAATCTGGAAATCTGGCTGGCAGTACTGGGAACAACTTTTGGCAAAGTTTGGCAATGGCAAATACTGGTTTCAATAGTTGCTACAGGGTTATTGTTTATCAATAACCAAAAAACCAGAAATGTTACTATGTTAATTCTCTCTGCCATTTTACTGTCTTGTCATGCTCTTATCGGCCATTCGGTAATACATAATGGGATGACCGGTGTTTTTCACCAGATTAATCAGGTAATTCACTTATTGAGTGTTGGATATTGGTTTGGTGGATTATGGCCATTTTTGTTGTGCCTGCAATTTTGGCGTATACAAAGTAAATTGGCTGTAGGGCTGGATAAACAGATCATGATTTCTATGATGCGTTTTTCCGCGTATGGTCATATTGCAGTAATTCTTATTATTGCTACAGGTATCATAAGTAGCTTGATTTTGCTCCCCGATTGGCCGGAATATAGTGGCAGTGAATATCAATTAATGCTATGGCTAAAGATAGCACTGGTGGCGGGTATGGTGGTACTTGCACTAATTAATCGCTATATTCTGGTTCCTAAATTGAGGCAACCTGGCCGCTATCAATTGTTAGTTATCAATAGTTGGGTTGAAATTATGCTTGGAGCGCTGGCTTTATTCTGTGTTGCTGTTTTCGCTACTTACCAGCCGGTTTGATTTTCTTGATTCATCCCCTGTTTCAGTAGGGGTTATTGGGGCGGTCTGTGTCTGATAATAGAATATAGAGTGAATACGGACGCCGTGCAGAAATCGGAGTGTACAGGTAGTGCGTAAGAATGAATCTGCTTTTCTTGTTCTTATATCTACATTGGTAACTATTATGAAACGTTTATTTTTATTACTTCCCTTGTTTTCTCTCTCTTTTCAAAGTATTGCTGCACCTATTGAAACGGTGAGTAAGCTACAGTTTGGTGATAAATGGGCATTTACACGGGAAGAAGTGATGTTGAATTGCAGAGCAAATCAGGCTCTGTTTGTGATTAATCCAAGTACGTTAGTGCAATACCCATTGAATGATATAGCCACAGAGATGATGAGGGTAGGGAAAGTGAATGCGAAGTCTTTGGATATTATTCTATTGAATGATCGCAAAAATCCGGCTCAAAAAATGAGTATAGAGCCATTCCAGCAAGCAGCTTTAGCATTGTGTGATAAAAAATAATGCCATTGAGTTAAGCGGTAGTATGATGTTTGGCTATTTATTACCCAAAAAGTTGGTAAAATGCCGTATGTCAGCTACGCTTTAAACTGTAAGTTGTTTACGTCTCAATGACACTTTTAGCGCACGGCTCTTTAAGAGCCATTTTCCCTAGGCCGAGTAGAGGAGTCAACTCGGCCTTTTTTTGTCAAAAGTTTTTTAGACATCAGACCACCCTCATAACCCATGCATGTTTTTGTCTGTCATAATGTTGCCTGTATAGCAGAATGTGCTTATCGTTTAGTAAGGCGGGAATACTGGTATGTTCATCCCACCCATCCAGCTGCATACAAAGCTCGTGGTCAGAATTACAAGGGATGCTAATGGTCGTGTCGTTTTCTTCGGTAGGTGAAGACAAAATAGCATCATCGATTTCGTAGCTGGAAATTCTTAACTTTGTCTGATTCATGATGGTTCCTTAGCTTTTAGTTAACAGGTACGACCAGTAAGGCCATCATTTGAGAATAGATCAAATGACTGAGATTGCCAGTAATAATATTTTCCATGCTGTATTATCGGTAGATGATATTGCTGTTATAATTATCTGTTCTAAAACTTACTCTCGTCATATTGCTTTTTTCGTCTGCGCTATTCTTTGACCTTTTCCACATTCAGTAGGAAATATTTATTTGGTGTGGTCATGGGCGCTGAAAGTGTTAACGATAAAGGGGTAGTGCAATAATTCTACGGATAAATTGTTTGAATGTTTTGTTTTTTTACTTCATGAAGCGTTAACTCTAAAATGAAAGAAACTAATGATTGGTACGGTTATCAGATAATTGATCTTTATAATTGCGGAATAATTCAGTCTGATTTTTATTGCGTGAGGGCATTGAGGTGCTTACAGTGAATCATATTCATACTGGCTACACTTTTTAATGTTTTGGTAAGAGGTGTGATATCTCACTAGCCTTTACCCATGTTCAATAAATATAATAAAGAATATCTTATTAAAGACAGTAAAAAATTTACGTCAGTGTGACAGGCTGTTAACCTTATTGTTATGGGCATCTGATATTTTTTTGATATAAAAAATAGAGATGCGTTTTGTAAATTTCATCGGATAGGTCAATATGAATAAAAATGAGTTCTATCGGGAGCTTGCAGCGGACTTAAAAGCTCTGTTGTCTGGTGAGTTTGACTTAATAGCGACGTTCGCTAATGCCAGTGCATTGTTGTATGAACGCTTGCATGACGTTAACTGGGTCGGTTTTTACCTGATTGATGGTGATACGTTGGTTCTGGGACCATTTCAGGGAAAAGTCGCCTGTGTGAGAATACCGGTTGGCAAGGGGGTATGTGGAACTGCTGTATCAGAAAAGCGTATTCAGCGTGTTGATGATGTTCATGCATTCCCCGGTCATATTGCTTGTGATGCTGCCAGTAACGCTGAAATTGTGTTGCCATTGATTGTAAACGATAGAATCATTGGTGTGTTGGATATTGATAGTACGATTTTTAATAGATTCGACGAAAAAGACGAATTTGGCTTACAAGCCCTTATTGATGGGCTTTGTGCTCATTTAGAACAGTGCGTTGTGCCGAAATATGTTGAATTGAACGTAACTTAACATATGGATAACGTGCATTTATCAGCAACGCTATTATAATGACGCCAGTTCATGCCTATGCTGGTTGGCAAAACCGTTGTAATCAGGAAATTTCATGGAAAATCAACCTAAGTTGAATAGTAGTAAAGAAATTATTGCTTTTTTAGCCGAGCGTTTCCCGCTCTGTTTCGTAGCTGAAGGTGAAGCTCGTCCTTTAAAGATCGGTATTTTTCAGGATATCGTTGAACGTATCCAGGACGAAGAGTGTTTAAGTAAAACACAATTGCGCTCTGCTTTGCGTCTGTACACATCAAGTTGGCGTTACCTGTATGGTGTTAAAGAGGGCGCGCAGCGTGTTGACCTTGATGGTAATTCATGTGGTGAACTGGAAGCGGAACACATTGAACACGCTCTCCAGCAACTGACTGAAGCCAAAGCACGGGTTCAGGCACAGCGTGCAGAGCAAAGAGCTAAAAAACGTGAAGCTGAAAATGCTGCGGCCGGTGAAAAAAATGAACGGCCTGTAGCCAAAAAGCCAGCGCCTCGTCGTCGTGCCAATAAAACTGAAGGGGAAAAACGGCAACCACGCCAACAAAATCGCTCTCAGCAAGCACGTAAACTGGCGGCTCAACCTGCTCAACCTGCACCGACTCAGATCGCTGATGTTTCATCGCTGAAAATTGGTCAGGAAATTAAAGTAAGAGTGGGTAAAAGCTCGATGGATGCTTCTGTGCTTGAAATCGCCAAAGACGGTGTACGGGTACAATTGCCTTCCGGTTTAGCGATGATTGTACGCGCAGAACATTTACAGTTCTGATACGGAGGCCAACCAGGGCATGAACATATTCGTCAGACTGGCTTTTGTCTTAGGCGTTTCAATTTTTGGTACTTGTTATGCAGATACAAACAGTCCAACGGCTGTTCCTGTTGGTATTGAACAACTGCCTGTATTGAAGCAAGAGCCTCAGCATTCAACAGTGAGCGAGCGGGTAACATCCCGCTTCATTCGCTCTCATTATCGTCAATTTAATTTAAATGGTGATTTTTCAGCAAAAATATTTGACCGCTACCTTAATATACTGGATTACAGCCATAACGTATTACTGGCGTCAGATATAGCTCAATATGCTGATAGGAAAAAATTGTTAGGCAAGGAATTGGAAAACGGGAATCTGGAAATCCCGTATGATCTGTTTAATTTGTTGCAAAAACGTCGCTTTGAGCGATATCAGTACGCGTTATCTCGTCTTGAACAGCCAATGAATTTTGATGGTAACGATACAATGGATGTTGATCGTTCCAAAGCGCCTTGGCCGCAGAATATCGAAGAGTTAAATAAACTTTGGGATACTAAAGTCAAATATGATTGGCTCAATCTCAAACTCACCGGTAAAGACGATAAAGAAATTAAACAAGTGCTGACCAAGCGCTATCAGTCTGCGTTAAAACGCCTGACACAAAGTCAGAGTGAAGATGTTTTCCAATTGATTATGGCGGCGTTTGCTCGTGAAATCGATCCTCATACCAATTATCTTTCACCACGCAATACTGAACAGTTTAACTCAGAGATGAGTCTTTCCCTGGAAGGAATTGGTGCTGTTTTACAGATAGATGATGATTATACCGTCATAAATTCGATGGTTGCCGGTGGACCTGCCGCCAAAAGCAAAGCGTTAAACGTGGGTGATAAAATTATCGGTGTCGCTCAGTCAGGGAAGTCCATGGTGGATATCATTGGCTGGCGTCTGGATGATGTGGTTGCACTGATTAAAGGCCCTAAAGGCAGTAAAGTACGGCTTGAGGTTATTTCTGATACCAAAGGGGCAAAACCACGTACTATCACGTTGACTCGTGAACAGATCCGTCTGGAAGATCGGGCTGTGAAGATGTCAGTCAAGACAATGGGTAAGGAAAAAGTGGGCGTTCTTGATATCCCAGGTTTTTACGTTGGCTTGACTGATAATGTTAAAACTCAATTGCAAAAACTGACTAAACAGCATGTCAGTGCTATTGTCATTGATCTGCGTGGTAATGGCGGTGGTGCACTGACAGAAGCGGTTTCTTTGTCTGGCCTGTTTCTCCCAAGTGGCCCGGTTGTGCAAGTCAGGGATAATAATGGGAAAATCCGTCAAGATTCTGATACTGATGAGGTGGTGTACTATAAAGGGCCTTTGGTTGTCTTGGTAGACCGTTTTAGTGCTTCTGCTTCTGAGATTTTTGCCGCAGCAATGCAGGATTATGGGCGGGCGCTGATTGTTGGTGAGCCAACGTTTGGTAAAGGTACGGTTCAGCAATATCGTTCTTTGAGTCGTATTTACGATCAAATGATGCGCCCTGATTGGCCGTCACTGGGTTCTGTTCAATATACAATTCAGAAATTTTATCGTGTGAATGGCGGTAGCACCCAACGTAAAGGTGTTACACCTGATATTGTGATGCCAACGGGGATTGATCCGGCAGAAACAGGGGAAAGTTTTGAAGATAATGCTTTACCTTGGGATAGCGTTCCTCCTGCCCGTTATACTGGATCTAAAGTTATTGCCGGGTTAGTTCCTCCGTTGAATGTAGCTCATAGTGCCCGCATCGCGGATGATCCAGAGTTCAAATATATCAATGAGGACATTGCACACTATAAGGCAATGAAAAAGCATAAAAATATGGTTTCTCTTAACTATGTACAAAGAGATAAAGAGAACAAGGAAGATGATGCTTTAAAACTGAACCGGATTAATGATCGCTTTAAACGAGAGGGTAAAAAGCTGTTAACTTCACTGGATGATTTACCTAAAGATTATCAGGGTCCGGATCCCTATCTTGATGAATCAGTGAAAATTGCACTTGATTTGGCTCACCAACCTGCTGAGAAAATGTTAGCTAAATCTAAGTAGAGTCATTTTTAAATAGCCCGTTAACGATGTCCAATACCGTTCACTTTAGATGTTTTGAGTGAACGCTGTATTGGGTTTTTAATCTCTGTATAAATGGTGCTTTTTGAGGTGTCTTCTCTTTTCAGGAGGATGAGTTGTTTCACATTTTCTCTTTGTTACCGGGTATCGGAGTATTTTGCTTAACCAATTGGTGTTAGGCTGATACCGGTTTTTTTATAATTTTGTAAAGTTGTGTTGATTTTATCGCTTGAGGAGTTAAAAGCCTTGAATATAGCAAGAACAGCCTTATTTATAGATTAACTCTGAAAGTGCATTGATTATTAATAAAGGAAGCCGGTTTTTATGATGCGAATTGCTTTGTTCCTCCTCACTAACCTCGCTGTTATGTTGGTGTTTGGGATAATACTTTCTCTGACAGGAATTCAGGGAAGTAGCGTACAAGGTTTAATGATTATGGCTGGCCTGTTCGGTTTCGGTGGGTCGTTTATTTCCTTGCTGATGTCCAAATGGATGGCCTTGCGTTCTGTTGGTGGTCAGGTCATCGAACAGCCAGCAAATGAAGTCGAACATTGGTTAGTTGAAACTGTTCGCCGTCAGGCGGAGCAGGTCAATATTACGATGCCACAGGTTGCGATTTATGCTGCACCTGACATTAATGCCTTCGCTACCGGCGCTCGTCGTAATGCTTCTCTGGTCGCTGTTAGTACTGGCCTGTTGGATAATATGAGCAGGGCAGAAGCGGAAGCCGTTATTGCCCATGAGATTAGCCATATCGCTAATGGTGATATGGTGACGATGACTTTGCTGCAAGGGATAGTCAATACTTTCGTTATCTTCATTTCCCGTCTGTTGGCTCAGGTTGTATCAGGTTTTCTGTCTGGCAATAATAATGAAGAAGAGGGTAACTCTTCTGGTAACCCGATCGTTTACATGGTTGTTTCAATGGTGCTGGAAATCGTATTCGGTATTCTGGCAAGTATTATCACCATGTGGTTCTCCCGTTACCGCGAATTCCATGCAGATGCAGGTTCTGCTAAGTTGGTAGGCCGTGAGAAGATGATTGCTGCTTTACAGCGTCTTAAAACCAGTTATGAACCGCAGGAAGAAGGCAGTATGATGGCATTCTGTATTAATGGTAAATCCAAGACGTTCAGTGAGCTGTTTCTGTCTCACCCACCATTAGACAAACGTATTGAAGCTCTGCGTAGTGGGCAATACCTGAATAAATAATATTGTGAATAAAATAAAAAAGCCAAAGAATGATGTATTCTTCGGCTTTTTTTATGATTTTTGAAATTCAAATCATAGCTGGTTTAATTCAATTTCTTCTTCCTGATTGAAGATAGTTTTATCAGTTTGTCCCATTAACTGGCTGGTAATTGTACCGGCGGTCATTGAACCACTCACATTCAGCGCGGTACGGCCCATATCAATAAGAGGCTCAACAGAAATCAGCAGGGCAATTAGCGTTACAGGTAATCCCATTGCGGGTAAGACAATCAGTGCGGCAAATGTGGCACCGCCGCCCACACCAGCGACACCGGCGGAGCTGATAGTCACAATACCAACCAGTGTTGCAATCCATACAGGATCAAATGGGTTTATGCCTACTGTCGGCGCAACCATGACTGCCAACATGGCCGGATAAATCCCGGCACAACCATTCTGACCAATTGTTGCGCCGAAAGATGCTGAGAAACTGGCGATAGATTCCGGTACACCGATACGGAGTGTCTGGGTTTCAACGTTCAGTGGGATACTGGCTGCACTTGAACGGCTAGTGAATGCAAAGGTCAATACCGGCCAGATTTTTTTGAAAAATTTAAGTGGATTGATACCGGTGAGAGAGAGCAGAAACCCGTGAGCAACAAATACCAACGCCAGTGCGACGTAGGATGCGATAACAAAGCTGCCCAGTTTCACAATTTCGTGGATATTGGAGTTGGCAACGACTTTGGTCATTAGAGCCATAACACCATATGGCGTCAGGCGCATAACCAGGCGAACCAGTTTCATTGCCCATGCTTGCATAATATCGATAGCAGCTAGTGCACGTTCACCACGTTCGCGGTCATCTTTCAGCATTTGCAGTGCGGCAACCCCCAGGAAGGTTGCAAAAATAACAACGCTGATAACAGACGTTGGATTAGCACCGGCTAAATCGGCAAATGGGTTTTTAGGAATAAAAGATAAAATTAACTGTGGCACAGACAAATCAGAGATTTTGCCGATGTAGTTATTTTCGATAGCCGACAGACGTGCTGTTTCTTGAGTTCCCTGCACCAGACCTTCAGCCGTCAGACCGAATAGGTTAGTAATAATGATACCGATCAGCGCTGCGATCATCGTAGTGAACAGCAGGCTGCCAATGGTCAGAAAACTGATTTTTCCCAGAGAAGATGCTTTATGCAATCTGGCAACAGCGCTTAGAATAGACGCAAATACCAGCGGCATAATCACCATTTGCAGAAGTTGTACATAGCCGTTACCTACAATATTGAACCATGAGATTGATTCTTTCAGTATGGTATTATCAGCTCCATAAGTCAGTTGTAGCGCCAGACCAAAAATAACGCCAATGGCAAGGCCGAAAAGAACCTTTTTTGACAGACTCCATTGGTGTGAGCTGGCTTTTGACAATAGTAAAAGCAGTGCTGCGAAAACGAGCACATTTAGAATTAATGGTAAGTTCATCCACAAACTCCAGATTTTAATTATTGAGGGAGTTAAGCTGTATTAATCGAGTTAAGTTATAAACTTATACCCTACAGCAAGTAATTGAGAGTATGGTACCAGCTAAGGTTATCGGCTCTTATAATTAAATCGAATTTGATATAATCATCATGGCAATTAAGATTGATTTTTATGCGATTATAACACTTGAAATATTTTCAAAGGTTATTAAAAGTACAGTTTTTTGATGTAATCTATGTAAATAAGTATAGAGTATTCAATATGTTCTGGCAGAAAAACGGCAATGACAATCAGCAAGGCAGAAATAAATCTTTCTGCTTTCTTGTTTCCTTGTTTGCCAAGTACAGGCAGGCGGAAACGTGTCTTTATTGGCCATAATAACGGCACACCAGCAGGAGTCAGCATATCTGCTACCAGATGACTTAGATAACCAATAATCATGGCATGGAAAAAATCGGTTGGTATAGGCCACTCTTCTGGTATTTTGAGCCAAAGTAAAGCGATACCTAATGCAAGAGCAAGTAAACTGTGAGTAAATCCTCTGTGACCACAGAGTTTGGCAATTGGAATTGAGATAAATCTGAATAATCTACCCAAGGTTGAATTTGGGTGATCTATATCTGGTAACAATGCAGTAAGCAGCACGCCTGGTAGCATATGCAACCAGTCACCATTGGCTATTTCTGGTGTTATTTCAAGTTTGTGCGCCATAATAATACTGGCAACTGAAAATAAAAGATGCCCTTCTGCGGTCATAAATTCCTCTGACTGATAACTGTCTATCCATACAGTTGACGAAGTATAGTGGGTTTTATGTGGGTAAGATAGGGGGTGAAAAGCAAAATATCTTATTTATTAATATATAAAGCTAATATTTAATTAGATTTCCATTTGACAGAATAAGGAATAAACGCTAAGGCGGCTATGTGAGCAATTAGAAACTGCCATTTAAACAGATAATGGCAGCTAAAGTTATAGTCAGATGATATCTGTTACACTTAATTGTTCAAGTGAGCGTAGTTTAATATCTGCTAATGTCCAACGTAGATCATCAAAATGATGGACTGTTGGAACAACGATTGAACGCATTCTTGCTGCTTTTGTCGCTATCATTCCATTAAATGAATCTTCCAGAGTCACACAATTTGTGGGGGAAACACTCAGTTGTTCAGCAGCGAGCAAATAAACTTCGGGATGGGGTTTACTGTGGGGTAATTTGGCAGCAGAAACGACAGTATCAAAATAATGACTCAACTTGAACATCTCAAGTACTTGTTCCAACATATATTGTGGAGAAGCTGAGGCCAGCCCGATTTTTAATCCTTGTTCACGGCAAAGATTTAAAGCATATTCGGCACCTGGGAGCAGGGGACGGTTTTCTTTTACCTGTCTGATAACATGATCAATAATCCGCTGTTCCACTTCTGATTTTGATGCGCTTTGCCACGGAGAAGCTTGGTACCATAGCTCAACAACATGGTCAATACGCAACCCAAGAGTATCTGGTAGTGTCTTTGCCAAAGATAAATCCAGACCTAATTCACTGAATACTTCTTTTTCTCCTTGGGTCCAATATGGTTCAGAGTCAATCAGTAAACCGTCCATATCAAAAATGACTGCTTTTATTGGTAAATGAAAAGACATGAGTATCTCCCACTGGTCAGACAGTTAGCGAAAGCTGATTGTAGCAATCTCGGCAGATGAAATCTTCTTCTTGTCGGGAATGGGGTAAGAGATGCTTAGTTAATTAAATATAAAGTTAAATTTAATGATTGATGGGCTATGATTAGCCAAAAATAAAATCTATTTATTACTATGAGGAGTATCGATGACTTACCAAAAAGCCGGATATCTCGCTATTATTAAGCGAGTCTTAGGTTGGGTGATTTTTATTCCGGCACTTTTATCGACTATCGTTTCTGTGATCAATCTTGCCTGGCTACGTGGTATTAAAGGTGATGGCATCAATGCTGTTTTAGATGATTTTCTGAAAATGATGGCCGAAATGGTGCGTTTTAATACGCCATTTTTGGAATTTTTCTGGAAAAATTCACCAACTCCTGTTCGTTTGGCTGGCTTCACTGGGGAAAATATGAGCTTTCTGATTATTTATTTTCTTATTTTCGTCGGTCTTGCTATGAATGCATCAGGTCAGCGTATGTATAGACAAGTGAAATTTGTACGTGAAAATATTGAAGATCAGTTGATTCTTGAAAGAGTCAAAGATAATGGTGGCCTGACAAGAGAGCAGATTGAATCAAGAATCAAACTTCCGCACCATACATTGTTTAGTCAGATTTATATTTTATATGTTTCACCGGTAATTATCGGTGCAATTTTTTATTTTCTACTGGGAATTTTAGGCTGGTAAATCTTCTGATGGTGATGGCTGCGGAATGAAGCGTTTCCGCAGCCAATTATTTCTTCATTGCATAATGTCATCAATAATGTCTTGCGCCGCAATAAAATTATCACCACCAAACAGATTACAACGGTTAAGCAAATAATAGAGCTGATATATAGGTTGTCGATCAATAAAATTGGCAGGCAGTGGCCACACACTCTGATAACCATCAAAAATTTGCATTGGTAAATCAGGGTACAACGGTAGCATAGCAAAATCACACTCACGATCTCCCCAATAACATGCAGGATCGAAAGCAACAGCGTGATCATCCAGAGAAGCGCAATTAGCTGGCCAGAGATCGCCATGTAAGAGAGAGGGCTGTGGTTGGTGATGTTGAAGCTTGTTACTTACGACCCGAACAATATTATCAATATCACCAAATATCATGCCTTTTTCTGCTGCAATCTGTAATTGCCAACCAATTCGTTTCTCTGCATAAAACTGATGCCAACGTCGTTGCCAACCATTTGGTTGTGGTGTTGTTGCCAGCATATTGTCAAAATCAAAGCCGAATTGGGGTTGCTCACTCCACTGATGAAGTTTTGCCAATTGTTGACCGAAACAATAAGCATTGTGTGGGTTAAAAGATTTTAAAGGCAGAAATTCAAGTAACAGAAAACTGTAGTCTCGATCACAGCCAACACCATAAACCCCTGGGACACGAATAGTTTGACTGCGTGTCAGTAGTTCAAGTTGTTCAGATTCTGCTTTGAAGACAGGGAGCATTTCCTTCAGATTTGATTTGACAAAAACTTGCCGTTTGCCATGAGTGACTTGCCAGGCTTGATGAATATCGCCTCCAGTTAACGCAGTTTTATCGTGAATCTCGGCAGCACCGAAATATTCATTTAGCAAACGATTTACTGCCTGCCACATGGTTCACCTCTCTAAATCGTCAATCACTTTAATGAACAATTATAGTCAGAGAAAATATATGAGTCGGTAAAAAAGATGATTAACGGGGTTATATCTTAAAACAGATATAACCCTTTTTGTTATTAATTAGGTTCGTCGGAGACTTGGAGAGTAGCTTGATGGGTTTTATGTTTGAGTTTCGTTCTTGCCTGCTTTATCTGGTTGTAACTCAGTGCCAGTGTAAAGAAAATAGCCTGGACAATAACAATGCATGGCCCTGTTGCACCATCAATATGGAAACTAATCAGTGTACCAAGAACACAGGAACTGACCGACGCAACAGTAGCGACAATTAACATTCGGTCAAAACTGCGACATAGCATAAAAGCGATAATTCCCGGCGATATTAACATCGCAATAACCAGAATCATTCCCACAGCTTGCAGGGAGGCGACAATAGTCATTGCCAGTAAACAAAGCAAACCGTAGTGCAAAAACTTAACAGGTAACCCTACTACGCGCGCTTGGTTTGGATCAAAACAATAGAGCATGAAATCTTTACGTTTTAGCAGTACCACCGCCATGGTAATACCGGTAATCCATAATGTTTGATTCAATTCATCTTTAGTGATCCCCAGCATATTACCAAACAGAATATGAGTGAGATGTTGGTCGGTATCCATTCGGGCAAAAAGCACTAAACCAAGAGCAAACATGCCGGAAAAGACAATTCCCATCACAGTATCTTCTTTTATCCGGCTGTGTTCTTTCAGATACCCTGTTGCAAAAGCACAAAAAATACCAGAAAGGAACGCGCCAATAGCCAGAGGCACCCCGGCAGCGAAAGCCAGTACAATCCCCGGTAATACAGCGTGAGAGATTGCATCTCCCATTAACGACCACCCTTTAAGTACCAGGTAACAAGAGAGTATCGCACATACTGTGCCTGTCATAATCGCTGCGAATATTGCCCGTTGCATGAATGGAAACATAAACGGCTCAGTGATTAATTGAATCAACTGATTCATAGAAGTGTCTCCTTAGCCAATGCTGCGGATTCTTTTTTGGCACGTATACGGGAAGCAAGTAATCCGTGTTTTGGTGCGAAGAAGAACGCCAATAGGAAAATAACGGTTTGCAGCGTGACAATGACACCACCGGTGGCACCATTAAGGAAGAAACTTAAGTAAGCACCAAACGCACTGGTCAGGGAACCAATAGCCACTGCAATTATCAGTAAGTGTTTAAAACGGTCAGTCAGCAAATAGGCGGTTGCTCCTGGCGTCACTACCATTGCAATGACCAGAATAGCGCCGACAGTTTGTAAGGCAGCAACGGTACAGGCACTCAGTAAAGTAAAAAAAATGATTTTCATCCGTAAGGGCGATAAGCCAATAGAACGTGCATGGGTTTCGTCGAAGAACACAACCAGCAAATCTTTCCAAATAAGCATCAACACGATAAATGAAACCGCAATGATAATTTCAACCTGGAGAACATCTTCATCAGCGATACCGAGGATATTGCCGAGGATAATGGTTTGTACATTAACGGATGTGGGATTGAGAGAAACGATCAATAAGCCGGCAGCAAAGAAAGTAGAAAATATAAACCCGATCACCGCATCTTCACGTAAGCGAGTGATATGGCGAACCAGAGTCATTGATAGCGCTGCCAGCATGCCGGTAAAAAAAGCGCCACCGGCATAAGGAAGACCCAGTGCGTAAGCACCGGCGACACCAGGTACAACCGAGTGAGAGAGCGCATCTCCCATCAGTGACCAGCCTTTTAGCATCAGATAGGCAGAGAGAAAGGCACAAACGGCACCGACAATGGCACTGACCCAGATAGCTTTCACCATGTAGTTATAGTGAAAAGGTTGCAGCAAAAGTTCTATCATGGTTGATGTTTCTCCTTTTGCTGGGTTTGCCGCGGTGGAACATGGTTGTCTTGACCGTAAAACACCGCTGCACGTTCATCATCAGTAATAACCGTCAGGGAACGTGGATCATCATCATTATGTAACTCCGGCCCGGATAAATTAATGTGACGAAGTACTCCACCAAAAGTCATCTCTAAATTCTTCTGGGTGAACGTTGTTGCTGTCGGACCACTTGCCAGAACAGTTCGGTTGATCAGGATAACGTGGTCACAGAATTCGGGCACACTGCCAAGGTTGTGTGTTGAGACTAAAACCAGATGACCCTCATCACGTAAGTCACACAGCAGGTCAATGATGGCATTTTCTGTTTTTACATCAACACCGGTAAAAGGTTCATCCAGTAACAGAACTTTTCCTTCCTGAGCCAGCGCTCTTGCAAGAAAAACCCGTTTTTTCTGCCCACCAGAGAGCTCTCCAATTTGCCGGTTGCGCAGAGCGGTTAAGCCAACACGTTCAAGTGCTTCATCAACAGCCTGGAGATCCTTTTTGCCTGGGATTCTCAAAAACCCCATTTTGCCGTAGCGGCCCATCATAACGACATCGGAAACCAGTACCGGAAAGTTCCAGTCTACTTCTTCTGTTTGAGGTACATAGGCGATGATATTTTTCTTTAACGCACTTTTGACAGGCATATCGCTCAGGGTAACTTTCCCTTGAGATGGGTTTACCAGCCCCATAATGGTCTTAAACAGTGTGGACTTACCACTGCCATTAATACCAACCAATGCACAGATAGTACCGCCGGTGATAGAAAAACTGGCGTCATAAATAGCCGTGTGGCCGTTGTTATAAGTCACAGTGGCGTCATCAACCACTAAATGAGGACGTTCAAACAGCATATTGCTATTCATTGATTAAATCCTTTTGCGATGGTATCTACCGTTTTGTTCAATAAATCAATATAAGTGGGTACTGGCCCGTCACTGCCGGAGAGTGAATCCACATAAAGAACGCCACCATAGCGGGCATCGGTTTCTTTACTGACTTGTTTGGCTGGTTTATCGGAAATGGTACTTTCGCTGAACACCACCGGGATCTTATTGGCTCTTACCGTATCAATCACATAACGAACTTGTTGTGGTGAACCTTGCTCTTCCGCATTGATTGGCCACAGATAAACTTCCTTAAATTGATAATCTTTAGCCAGATAGCTAAAAGCCCCTTCACTGGTGACTAACCAACGTTGATCCTGTGGAATACGGGAAAGACGCTCTCGCAGTGGTGAATCCAGTTGGGCGATTTTTTCAGCATAGGCTTTAGCATTCCTATTATAAATTTCTGTATTTTCAGGATCATACTTCACCAATGCTTTGCGGATATTTTCAACATAAACCAAAGCGTTGGTGGGTGACATCCAGGCGTGCGGGTTAGGGTTTCCATTGTAAGGCCCTTCACGAATAGGTAGTGGCACAATGCCTTCAGTAATGACAACGGCGGGCACATCTTTGAGGTTTTCAAAGAAACGTTCGAACCAGCGTTCCAGATTCAATCCATTCCAAAGGATCAAATCAGCATGTTGAGATTTTATAATATCTTTGGGAGTAGGCTGATAATCATGGATTTCAGCGCCCGGCTTAGTAATTGATTCAACAATTGCAGCATCACCTGCTACATTTTGTGCTATATCCTGAATGATAGTAAACGTGGTGACGACTTTGAATTTTTTGGCGGCGGATACCTGCTGGCTAAATAAGATTATGGATAAGAGAATCAATACGATTCCAGGTATGGGGTAAGGAAGCAGAGAGAGTTTCTTTTTCATGAATTCAAACCTTTACTTGTTATAAATATGCATATGATAACGATTATCAATATCATCTAAGTAAAGTCAAGATTATAAAATTTGGAAACAGAGATTATTGCAATAGTCATTACATATGATATGAACATGAATAGAGTTAAAAGTTAAGTAAAATATTTTTGGGTTGTGAACGAAATTGTATATGCTGCGCTATAGTAGATTTGATCCAGAGGATTAAAAGGGTGAAATTAAGACTCAGCTTTGTGGCACTGATTGTGCTATTAGTCGGTTGTGCTGGAAGAAATGCCCCGCAAACCAATATCGGAAAACAGCCAGGTCAGCAACGTATGCTCAGTAATAGCTCTGCTAATGTAGTTGGGTTTTCTTCTTTCCCACCGACACTTTTTGATACATTTATTCAACAGGCATCCAATCGGTACGGTGTTGATGAAACGCTTATCAGGGCGATTATTCAAGTTGAATCAGGTTTTCGCCCCGATGCCGTTAGTAAATCGAATGCAATTGGCCTTATGCAAATTAAAGCATCAACAGCCGGGCGGGATGTGTATCGACAGAAGGGGCGTTCTGGTCAGCCGACAACTCGTGAGTTGAAAGATCCTAAAACTAATATTGATCTTGGTACTGCTTATATTAGTCTTCTAAAAGAGCAGCATCTGGCGGGTATTGATAATCCGGAGACGCTCTACTATGCCACTATCGTTGCTTACGTCAATGGCGCAGGTGCGCTCTTGCGTACTTTTAGTGTTGACCGCCAGTTAGCCGTTAATAAAATAAACCGTATGACACCGGATGAGTTTTATCAGCATGTCAAGGATAATCATCCGGCACCTCAGGCTCCACGTTATTTGTGGAAAGTGAAGAATGCTTACCGTTCATTGACCATGGCAGATTAAAGAGCTGACAATAATGGCTATTCCATTTCTAATGAGTTTTTCTGAAATATATATTTGATTATGATTATATTCAGTTAGAACTGGGAACCGCCATTACTGTTTACGCCTGTTTCCTATAAGATTTTTTCAAGACTTGCATTGATTTCAATATCAAGCTGGCGATATCTATTCCGCTTTGTAATAGGAGCAGAAATCGTGCTTTTTCGTTGTTGCTATGATGGTGTTATTGATGCAGTGGATTATTAAGGCTGTATGTCCTTTGATTTTGTGATTAAACATAGCCGTGACCTGAATGTTTGTTG
Organism: Photorhabdus sp. RM323S; assembly: GCF_042879375.1. Taxonomy (NCBI): domain Bacteria; kingdom Pseudomonadati; phylum Pseudomonadota; class Gammaproteobacteria; order Enterobacterales; family Morganellaceae; genus Photorhabdus; species Photorhabdus sp. RM323S. The sequence goes on along the minus strand of NZ_JBHFKZ010000006.1, from coordinate 22,388 downwards.
GTGGTATATTTTCGCGATGTTTCGGTATCAAAGGCAGTCACTTTTTACATCGTGTACCAATCTTAGTACCAAACTTTAATGGATTGACTAGATAATAATTTGAATCGTTATTTTAGTTGAATATCGAACTCCTTCAAGTGACCTTTCGTGCGGGTCACCACTGTAGATAAGGATTTTAAATGCCTGTTATTACTCTTCCTGACGGTAGCCAACGTCAGTTTGATCGTGCCGTTTCTGTCATGGATGTTGCCTGTGATATTGGTCCGGGTTTAGCGAAAGCATGTATTGCTGGCCGCATAAATGGTGAATTGGTGGATGCCTGTGAATTAATCGATTCTGATGCAAGACTGGCGATTATGACCAGTAAAGATGAGAAAGGGCTGGAAATTATCCGCCATTCATGCGCACATCTGTTGGGCCATGCGATTAAGCAATTATGGCCAGATACTAAAATGGCTATCGGGCCGGTTATTGATAATGGTTTCTACTATGATGTCGATCTTGGCCGTGCCCTGACACAGGAAGATATTGAGCTACTTGAAAAACGCATGTTGGAGCTCGCCAAAAAAGACTATGACGTCATCAAGAAAAAAGTGAGTTGGCAAGAAGCTCGTGATACGTTCGTTGCCCGTGGTGAGGATTACAAAGTACAGATTTTGGATGACAACATTGGTCGTGATGATCGCCCTGGTTTCTATCATCATGAAGAATATGTTGACATGTGCCGTGGTCCACATGTGCCAAATATGCGTTTCTGTCATCATTTTAAATTGCAGAAAGTGGCAGGGGCATACTGGCGTGGGGACAGCAACAATAAAATGTTGCAACGGATATACGGTACTGCGTGGGCTGATAAGAAACAGCTCAACACTTATCTGCAACGTCTGGAAGAAGCCGCTAAACGTGACCATCGTAAAATTGGTAAACAGCTGGATCTGTACCACATGCAGGAAGAAGCGCCGGGTATGGCATTCTGGCATAACGATGGCTGGACTATTTTCCGTGAACTTGAAACTTTCGTGCGCACTAAACTGAAAGAATATCAATATCAGGAAGTTAAAGGCCCATTTATGATGGACCGTGTGATGTGGGAAAAAACAGGTCACTGGGAAAACTATGGTGAGCATATGTTTACCACTTCTTCAGAGAACCGTGAATATTGCGTTAAACCAATGAACTGTCCAGGGCACATTCAGATTTTTAACCAGGGTTTAAAATCTTATCGTGACTTGCCTTTGCGTATGGCTGAGTTCGGTAGCTGCCACCGTAATGAACCGTCAGGTGCATTACATGGCTTGATGCGTGTTCGCGGCTTTACTCAGGATGATGCTCATATCTTCTGTACAGAAGAGCAAATTCATCGGGAAGTCAGCAGCTGTATCAAGATGGTGTATGACGTTTACAGTACTTTTGGTTTTGAAAAAATCGTGGTTAAGCTGTCAACCCGTCCGGAAAAACGCATTGGTACTGAAGAACAATGGAGTCAGGCCGAAGAAGCTTTGGCTGCGGCGCTGCAAGAAAATGGTGTTCAGTTTGAGTATCAGCCAGGTGAAGGCGCTTTCTACGGACCAAAAATTGAATTTACTTTGCATGATTGTTTGGATCGTGCGTGGCAATGTGGTACTGTGCAGCTTGACTTTTCGCTACCGGGCCGTTTGAGTGCGTCCTATGTAGGTGAAAACAACGAACGTAAGGTTCCTGTAATGATTCACCGTGCGGTTCTGGGTTCACTGGAACGGTTTATCGGCATCCTGACTGAGGAATATGCGGGTTTCTTCCCGACATGGATTGCTCCGCAGCAGGTAGTTGTGATGAATATCACGGATAGCCAGGCTGATTATGTACAGGAATTAGCAAAAAAACTTCAAGATGCTGGCATTCGTGCAAAAGCAGACTTGAGAAACGAGAAGATTGGTTTTAAAATCCGTGAACACACTCTGCGTCGTGTTTCTTATATGCTTGTTTGTGGTGAAAAAGAGGTCGAATCAGGAAAAATTTCTGTTCGGACCCGCCGAGGTAAGGATTTAGGTAGCATTGATGTTAACGAGTTCATCGAAAAACTGCTGATAGAAATACGCAGTCGCAATCTTCATCAATTGGAGGAATAAAGTATTAAAGGCGGAAAAAGAATTCAAACGGCGCGTCCTAATCGCATTAATGGAGAGATTCGCGCTTCTGAAGTTCGTTTAACAGGTTTAGATGGCGAACAGATTGGCATCGTCAGTCTGAGAGAAGCTCTTGAAAAAGCTGAGGAAGCAGGCGTTGATTTAGTTGAAATCAGCCCGAATGCCGAGCCGCCAGTTTGCCGTATCATGGATTACGGCAAGTTCCTCTATGAGAAGAGTAAGTCAGTCAAAGAACAGAAGAAAAAACAAAAGGTTATTCAGGTTAAGGAAATTAAATTCCGTCCTGGTACAGATGAAGGCGACTATCAGGTCAAACTACGCAACCTGATTCGTTTTCTGGAAGATGGCGATAAAGCCAAAATCACCCTGCGTTTCCGTGGGCGTGAAATGGCGCACCAACAGATTGGTGTCGAAATGCTTAACCGCATTCGCAACGATCTGGATGAACTGGCAGTGGTTGAATCCTTCCCATCGAAGATTGAAGGCCGTCAGATGATAATGGTGCTCGCTCCTAAGAAGAAATAGTCGGGCAATCAAGTAATAAGCTCCAGTCGGCTCGTCTGGTTGGGGCTTATTCGCCTTACTGATTCGTTGTAATTAACAATGCGAAGTGGAAATTAAAATGCCAAAGATTAAAACAGTACGCGGTGCCGCTAAACGCTTTAAAAAAACCGCAAGTGGTGGTTTTAAGCGTAAGCACGCTAACCTTCGTCACATTCTGACTAAGAAATCAACCAAGCGTAAACGTCATTTACGTCCAAAAGGCATGGTCTCCAAAGGTGATCTGGGCCTGGTTGTTGCTTGTCTGCCATACGCATAAGCAATTTTTAGATTAGAACTCAGAGACGATAGGAGAAGTATATGGCTCGCGTAAAACGTGGTGTTGTCGCCCGTGCACGTCACAAGAAAATTTTAAAGCAAGCGAAAGGTTACTATGGTGCCCGTTCGCGCGTTTACCGTGTTGCCTTCCAGGCAGTAATCAAAGCAGGGCAGTACGCTTACCGTGACCGTCGTCAGCGTAAACGTCAGTTCCGTCAACTGTGGATTGCACGTATCAACGCTGCTGCACGTCAGAATGGTCTGTCCTACAGCCGTTTCATTGATGGCCTGAAAAAGGCTTCTGTTGAAATCGACCGTAAGATCCTAGCTGACATCGCTGTGTTTGACAAAGTGGCATTTGCTGCTTTAGTTGAAAAAGCGAAGAGCGCTCTGGCATAAGTTAGAGTAGTGAGAGGGGGAGCACGCTCCCTCTTTTGCTTTGTTTAAAAATGTGGCTTACTAGAGCGTCATTGTCAGAAAAAATATTTTTTCCGAGAGAACCAATATCATGCCTTTAGCTTTTTTTCGCTTCTTCTTTTACTTTAGCGCCTAAATTCAGGGGGCTTTGCGCGTAAGAAAAGAAACGAAAAGTAGCGCCTGAGCCTCCGTTGTGGAGGCTTTTTTGTTTTTATCACATAAAAACAGAAGCAGGTTTATAGAGTCATTAACGATCATTATTAGCAGGCCGTTAGGCCGAAGAAAGAGGAAAACGATGCCACATCTCGCTGAATTGGTTGCAAATGCAAAAGCAGCCATAGAAGATGCCCAGGATGTTGCTGCGTTGGATTTGGTGCGTGTTGAATACTTAGGCAAAAAAGGCCATTTAACTCTCCAAATGTCATCGCTGCGTGATCTGCCGGCCGAAGAACGTCCAGCCGCAGGGGCGGTTATTAATCAGGCGAAGCAGGAAGTCCAGGAAGTTTTGAATGCCTGTAAAGAAAAACTGGAGACGGCTCTTCTGAACTTCCGTTTAGCCGCAGAGAAGATTGATGTATCTTTGCCTGGTCGCCGTATGGAAAATGGTGGATTACACCCGGTTAACCGTACAATAGAGCGCATTGAAACTTTCTTTGGTGAATTAGGTTTTTCTGTAGAATCAGGCCCTGAAATTGAAGATGATTATCACAATTTCGATGCATTGAATATTCCTGCCCACCATCCTGCACGCGCTGATCATGATACTTTCTGGTTTGATGCCAAACGTCTGTTGCGTACTCAGACTTCAGGCGTTCAGGTCCGGACTATGCATAACCAACAGCCGCCAATCCGTGTCATTGCACCTGGCCGTGTATATCGTAATGACTACGACCAGACACATACGCCCATGTTCCATCAGGTGGAAGGTTTGATTATTGATCGTGGCATCAGTTTTACTAACCTGAAAGGGACATTGCACGATTTCCTGACTAATTTCTTTGAAGAAGACTTGCAGGTTCGTTTCCGTCCTTCTTACTTTCCATTTACAGAACCTTCGGCGGAAGTTGACGTAATGGGTAAAAACGGCAAATGGCTGGAAGTGTTGGGTTGCGGTATGGTTCATCCTAATGTGCTGAATAATGTTGGCCTTGATCCTGAAATTTATTCTGGTTTTGCTTTTGGCATGGGGGTGGAGCGCCTGACAATGTTACGTTACGGTGTAACTGACTTGCGTGCATTCTTCGAAAATGATTTGCGTTTTCTCAAACAGTTTAAATAAGGCGGGAATATCTCATGAAATTCAGTGAACTCTGGTTGCGCGAGTGGGTAAACCCAGCCATTGGCAGTGAAGAATTATCTGATCAAATCACTATGGTTGGTCTGGAGGTTGATGGCGCAGAGGCTGTTGCTGGTCAATTCCATGGTGTGGTTATCGGTGAAGTTGTTGAATGTGGCCAGCATCCCAATGCGGATAAGTTGCGAGTAACAAAAGTGAATGTCGGGGGTGAGCGCCTATTAGATATCGTTTGTGGTGCCCCGAACTGCCGCTTGGGGTTAAAAGTTGCAGTCGCCACAATAGGCGCTGTACTGCCAGGTGATTTCAAAATCAAAGCGGCTAAACTGCGTGGTGAGCCTTCGGAAGGAATGTTGTGTTCTTTCTCTGAACTGGGTATTTCTGAAGATCACGACGGTATTATTGAATTACCAACTGATGCGCCTTTAGGTGTTGACCTGCGTGAATATCTGAAACTGGATGATAAAGTTATCGAGATCAGTATTACACCTAACCGTGCTGATTGCCTGAGTATTATGGGGGTTGCACGTGATGTGGCAGTCGCTAATAAAATGCCATTATCTGCACCGCAAATTGAGGCAATAAAGCCAACAACAGATGCTGTTTTTCCTATTCATGTTGAAGCAACAGAAGCTTGCCCTCGTTACCTGGGGCGGGTAATCGAAAAAATCAATGTGAAAGCGACAACCCCATTGTGGATGCGTGAAAAACTGCGGCGTGGTGGTGTTCGTTCTATCGACCCGATTGTCGATGTGACTAACTATGTGTTGCTTGAATTAGGCCAACCATTGCATGCGTTTGATTTAGAACGTTTAAATGGTTCAATCACTGTGCGTATGGCGAAACAGGATGAAAAACTGATTTTGCTGGATGGTACAGAAGCCACGCTTTCTGCTGATACTCTTGTTATTTCTGATGAAAAACAAGCCATTGCAATGGCGGGTATTTTTGGTGGTGAACATTCAGGTGTGAATGAAGAAACGCAAAATATTTTACTTGAGTGCGCGTTTTTTGCACCTTTGGCGATTGCGGGTCGTGCTCGTCGTTATGGTTTACATACCGACGCTTCTCACCGCTATGAGCGCGGTGTTGATCCTCAGTTACAACACCAGGCAATAGAGAGAGCAACTCAACTACTGATTGATATTTGTGGTGGTGAAGCCGGTCCGGTCATTGATATTACTGATGGATCTCAATTACCAAAACCTGCGACAATCACGCTGCGCCGTGAAAAATTGGATCGTTTGATTGGTCACTGTGTGCCTGATGAACAGGTTGGTGATATCTTGACCCGTTTAGGTTGCAAAGTCACTGTTCAGGAAAACTGCTGGCAGGCGATTGCGCCAAGCTGGCGTTTTGATATGGAAATTGAAGAAGATCTGGTGGAAGACGTTGCCCGTATTTACGGTTACAACAATATTCCGGATGTACCGATGCGTGCAGACCTCATCATGAAAAAACACCGTGAAGTGGATCTTTCCCTGAAACGCGTTAAAACCATGCTGGTTGACAGAGGTTATCAGGAAGCGATTACCTACAGCTTTGTTGATCCCAAAATTCAGGCATTGTTGCATCCACAGCAACAGTCATTGATGCTGCCTAACCCAATTTCAGCGGACATGTCTGCAATGCGTTTATCTTTGCTGACGGGTTTGCTGACAACCGTGGTGTATAACCAGAATCGCCAGCAAAACCGTGTACGTTTGTTTGAAACCGGCTTGCGTTTTGTTCCTGATGAAAATGCGGGGCAGGGTATTCGCCAGGAGCTGATGTTAGGTGGTGTCATTACCGGCAATCGTTTTGAAGAGCATTGGTCACTAGAAAAACAATCTATCGATTTCTTCGATATGAAAGGCGATTTGGAAGCTGTTCTGGAATTAACGGGAAAATTATCTAAGATTTCTTTTAGAGCAGATGTAAATCCGGCGTTGCACCCAGGTCAAGGTGCCGGGATTTATCTGGAAAATGAATACATCGGATACATTGGTGTTATCCATCCGGAATTAGAGCGTAAACTTGATTTAAATGGTCGTACCGTGGTATTTGAAATACTCTGGAATAAGCTGTCAGGCCGCGTGGTTCCTGACGCGAAAGAGATTTCACGTTTCCCGTCAAACCGTCGTGATATCGCCATTGTGGTGCCTGAAAACGTTGCTGTAGAGGATGTTTTGGCAGAATGCAAGAAAGTTGGCGTAAATCATATAGTTGGCATAAACTTGTTTGACGTGTATTGTGGTAAAGGTATAGCTGAGGGTCATAAGAGCCTTGCTATAAGTTTTATCTTGCAGGATACCGCACGTACACTGGAAGAAGAAGAGATTGCTGCAACTGTCAATAGATGTGTTGCAGTACTGAAACAGCGATTCCAAGCATCCTTGAGGGACTGAACCTATGGCGCTTACTAAAGCTGAAATGTCAGAAAATCTGTTTGAGAAACTGGGAATTAGCAAGCGTGATGCTAAAGATCTGGTTGAATTATTCTTTGAAGAAGTGCGTCGTTCTTTGGAGAATGGTGAGCAGGTAAAATTGTCTGGATTTGGCAACTTTGATTTACGGGATAAAAACCAACGTCCGGGACGTAATCCTAAGACGGGTGAAGATATTCCGATTACCGCTCGCCGAGTAGTGACATTCCGTCCTGGTCAGAAGTTAAAAAGCCGGGTTGAGAAAGCCACACCTAAGGAATAATCAAAAAGGCCGCATTAATAGCGGCCTTTTTCTTATTAAAGATCCTCTCTCATGAGCTGATTCCCAATGCAACCCACCTATTCCATTGCTGAATTAGTGACTCGTCAGAAAAGGCGTGATTATCGCTTTCTGACAATTCTAACTTGTTTATTTTTATTTGTTTTTTTTCTCTCACTTTGTGCTGGGGAAAATTGGATATGGCCTGATAAATGGTTTTCTGAAACGGGTCAATTGTTTGTGTGGCAGTTGCGTTTTCCTCGTGTTCTGGCTGTCGTTGCGGTAGGTGCAAGCCTGACTGTGGCGGGTGCGGTGATGCAGGCTCTGTTTGAAAACCCGCTGGCTGAACCGGGATTATTGGGGATCAGTAATGGTGCTAGCGTGGTGGTTGTGTTTTTGGTGCTGATGTTTCACGGTATTACGCCATTCTGGTTATTGAGCATTGGCGCTGTACTGGGCGCGCTCACTGTCACCATGATATTACTGACCTTTTCAAGAAAGCGTCATCTGAATAATGCCCGTTTGTTATTGGTGGGTGTCGCTTTCGGTGTCGTCTCTGGTGCATTGATGACATGGATGGTTTATTTGAGCACCAGTCTGGACTTACGCCAGCTAATGTACTGGATGATGGGCAGTTTCAGTGGGATAGACTGGCGACAGCAATGGTTGGTGGTTGCTTTATTTCCTGTAATCATTTGGTTGAGTAGTCAAGGAAAAGTACTTAATTTTCTTTCACTGGGAGAAACAACATCTCAACAGTTAGGTATTTCACTTTATCGCTGGCGTAATCTATTTGTATGCGCGATTGGATTGCTGGTGGGGTTAAGTGTTGCACTTGCCGGAACCATCAGCTTTATTGGTTTGGTGATCCCACATATTTTGCGTTTGTGTGGTTTGACAGATTATAAAACATTACTGCCTGCATGTGTTCTGGCTGGCGGCTATGGATTATTGCTGGCTGATTTACTTTCTCGCCTTAGCCTGACGAATGCAGAAGTACCGATTGGTGTTGTGACTGCAACATTGGGAGCACCGGTATTCATCTGGTTATTGTTAAAAGTCAGAGACTGGAGTTAAAAAAGTGAATGATGTGCAAATCACCAGCCAGTTGATGACTCTCCACCAAGTTTCAGTACAAAACCGATTAATGCCGCTGACAGCCTCAGTACAACAAGGTGAACAAATCCATCTCATTGGGCCGAATGGTTCAGGGAAAAGTACGTTATTGGCCTGTATAGCAGGTATTCTGCCGTGTAGTGGTGAAATTGATTTGCAACAAAAATGCCTGAGTCAATACAGTCACGGTGAATTAGCGCGGCACAGAGCATGGCTTAGTCAGCAAATTTCTTCTGTACCAATAATGCCGGTTTTTCAATATCTGCAACTGCACTTGATGCACCACCGGGTTAATTGTGACGATGTGCTGTCAGAACTCTGTTCTTATTTTAAATTGGGAAGGCTGCTGGAGACACCGGTAGGAAACTTATCTGGTGGTGAATGGCAAAGGGTGCGGTTAACCGGGGTTTTTTTACAGGTCTGGCCATCAATTAATTCGAAAGGCACATTATTACTCTTGGATGAGCCTGCAAATAACCTTGATATCACTCAGGTAGCAGCGCTTGATCTATTGGTAAAGAAATTCTGTGCACTCGGTGGAACCGTAATCATGAGTGGTCATGATCTTAATCACAGTTATGATAAAGCTGATCGGATCTGGTTGCTTGCCAATGGCCTATTGGTTGCGGATGGAAAACCGGATGAGGTAATGAAAGAAAATACGCTTTCCTGCGTTTTTGCGGCTGATATCAAATGCGTATCAGAGAAAAGGCATAAATATTGGCGAGTTTTTTTGCCTTGATCATAGTTCAGTCAGAGTAAACTTATTGTAATTTTCACTTAATTTAACCTCAGCTTCGTTTAAAAATAGCGATATCACAATCCCGTAAATTCAAGCTCGGTTTTTTAGGTTGGAATGTATAAGCAATTAGGCCAGCGACGATTTCCAATAAAAAACCGAGCTGACTGCGGTGTCTTGAATGCGCTATCTGAGAAATATTTTTGAGCTGATCCACGATCGTTTCTATCAGAAATCGCCTTCTTAACATCAGCTTATCCCAGAGAGATAACGCTTTTGCCTTCATGTTACTACGGACATGAGTGATTAACGTTATTCCTTCTGCTTCCAGTTCATCGCACAGGGCCTGTGACAAATACCCTTTATCGCCATACAAACACCCTGTTAACCCTTGGACCCGCGTTTTGACGGGATGACGATCATCTTTATTTCCTGAGGTCAGCTTAACCGCCAAAAGTTCACTACAATCATTGATAACCCGATGAAGTTTAAAGCCATAAAACCAGCCTGTACTGGTTCCCTCGCTGTGCGACGCCCTGAAATACGCGATGATGAGGAATACGGAGATTGTGGCAAACGGCAATTTTGGTTGAATCAATAAAAGCGATCCCCTGGGTTTCAGCCTTGCGTGATGAAAGAAAAGCACAGAGAGGAATGAGCGTCCTTTGCTTCAAGGTTAACATCCGGGTGTAGCTGACCAGCCGGGGAAAATCGGCCTTAAGATAGTATTTAACATGCTGAATATAAAACGTTTTAAAATCACGATAATGGCTCATGTGGAATAAAATGAGGAGCGTCATCACTTCACTGAGAGAAAGGGAAGCTTCGCGGCGAGGTTTGAGCAAACCATGTTCAATTAACTGTTGATGCCAGAGAGGAATAAATTGTTGGCAAAAGTCATCGACGCAGCAGTAAAGTTTTTCTAAATTAAACATGCCTGAGGATCTCCACGATTTTGTTTTCTTTGACAAAAACTTTGATCGTGCCTCAGGCACTTAGTTCTCTTTTTAAGCAAACCTCAGGTTAAACCTATTGTAATTTTCACTTAATTTACTAAATCATACCTGCGTTGATGATTCGTTAAAATATAGTCATCTAATATGTCATCATATTATGAATGAATTGGACTGTTTTTTATGGATCGTTTTCTGCCATTTTCCCGTCCTGCCATAGGTGATGAAGAAATTCAGGCGGTAGAGAAAGTTCTTCGTTCGGGCTGGATTACAACAGGCCCGCAAAATCATCAATTGGAACAGGACTTTTGCCGTATGTTTGGTTGTAAACATGCGGTTGCCTTAGCCTCTGCAACGGCAGGTATGCATCTGACATTAATGGCGTTGGGCATTGGCCCCGGTGACGAAGTTATTACGCCGTCTCAAACTTGGGTTTCCACAATAAATATGATCAGTCTGCTTGGTGCCGAGCCGATCATGATTGATGTCGATCGCAATACCTTAATGGTCGAAGCAGAAACCGTAAAAGAAGCAATGACGTCCAGAACCAAAGCGATTATTCCTGTTCATTATGCTGGGGCTCCCTGTGATTTGGATGCACTGCGTGTCATTGCTCAAGATGCCGGTATTCCGTTAATTGAAGACGCAGCTCATGCAATAGGGACTCGTTATAAAAATGAGTGGGTTGGTGAGCATGGTACAGCTATTTTCTCTTTTCATGCCATAAAAAATGTCACCTGTGCGGAAGGTGGTTTAATTGTTACTGATAATAATGAACTTGCTGAACGGATCCGATGTCTAAAGTTTCATGGATTGGGTGTTGATGCTTTTGATCGTCAAATTCAGGGCAGGAAACCGCAGGCGGAAGTTGTAGAACCAGGTTACAAATATAATTTATCTGATATTCATGCTGCCATTGCTGTTGTGCAATTAAATAAATTGGAATCAATGAATGCTCGCCGTCGGCAAATTGTAGCCCGTTATTCAGTGGCATTAAAAAATTTGCCGTTGCAGATGTTAAGTGTACCTGATTATGAACATTTACATGCACATCACCTGTTTATGGTGCGGATTAATAAGGAAATCTGTGGTATTGACCGCGACACATTAATGGAGCGTCTAAAAGAAAAAAATATCGGCACAGGTTTGCATTTCAGAGCCGCACATACGCAAAAATACTATCGGGAACGTTACCCGCAATTGTCGCTGCCTGAATCAGAATGGAATTCAGCAACGCTTTGTTCATTACCGCTTTTCCCTGATATGAGTGATGACGATGTGGATCGTGTAATTAATGCTTTACAAGAAATTATTTCGGAGTGCAGATAAGTGTCCTTTGAACAAATTAAGAAAGTGTCTGTTGTTATTCCAGTTTATAACGAAGAAGAAAGTTTACCTCTTTTACTGGAAAGAACCTTGGCAGCTTGTGAACAATTGACTCAGGAATATGAGCTTATTCTCGTTGATGATGGCAGTAGTGATAAATCTGCGGAAATTCTGATTCAGGCAGCGGAACAACCTGAAAATCATATTATTGCAATTCTGCTTAATCGTAATTACGGCCAGCATTCAGCAATCATGGCGGGTTTTAATCAGGTCAATGGCGATCTGGTTATTACGCTTGATGCAGATTTACAAAATCCACCGGAAGAGATCCCCCGTCTGGTTAAAACCGCTGAACAGGGTTATGACGTTGTGGGTACCCGCCGGGCTAACCGGCAGGATTCCCTGTTTCGTAAAACAGCTTCAAAAATCATCAACGCGATGATTACTAAGGCAACAGGGCGTTCTATGGGGGATTATGGCTGTATGCTTCGCGCCTATCGCCGTCACATTATTGAAGCTATGTTGCAGTGCCATGAGCGTAGCACCTTCATTCCTATTCTGGCAAACACGTTCGCCCGTAAAACGATAGAGATTGATGTTGCCCATGCAGAGCGTGAATTTGGTGATTCCAAATACAACTTCATGAAGCTGATTAACCTGATGTATGACCTGCTTACTTGTCTGACAACCGCCCCATTGCGTTTATTGAGCGTAGTCGGGAGTGTCATTGCAGTTTCAGGTTTTTTACTGGCGGTGCTGCTGATGACCTTACGTCTGATTTTCGGTTCTATTTGGGCTGCGGACGGGGTGTTTACCCTGTTTGCCATCCTTTTCATGTTTATTGGCGCACAGTTCGTTGCAATGGGCTTATTAGGTGAATACATAGGCCGTATTTATAACGATGTCCGTGCACGCCCACGTTATTTTATTCAAAAAGTGGTCGGAAATAAAAAGACCAACGATAACCCAGAAAACCAGGAAAAATACTAAATGAAAGCAATTATCTTTGCCTATCATGATATCGGTTGTGTCGGGATCAATGCCTTAACTAAAGCTGGCTTTGATATTCAGGCGGTATTTACCCATACAGATGATCCTACTGAAACCCATTTTTTCTCTTCTGTTGCCCGTTTGAGTGCAGATTTAGCGCTGCCGGTTTTTGCACCAGAGAACGTTAACCATCCACTTTGGATTGAGCGTATCCGGGAAATGAAGCCTGATGTGATTTTCTCTTTTTATTACCGGAACATGCTGAGCGAAGATATCTTATCGCTGGCGAGCGCAGGCGCATTTAATCTGCATGGTTCTCTGTTGCCAAAATACCGTGGTCGTGCCCCCATTAACTGGGCGATTTTGCAGGGTGAAACAGAAACGGGGGTCACCCTGCATAAAATGGTATTGAAACCTGATGCAGGGGATATTGTTGCTCAACATAAAGTTGCTATTGCAGAAACAGATACTTCGCTGATTTTGCACGGTAAAATTCGTGAAGCCGCGGAAAAACTGCTTGATCAAGTATTACCTCAGATCAAGGCAGGAACTTACACTGCAACCCCGCAGGATGAGAAGCAGGCAACTTACTTTGGTCGCCGTACTGCTGCTGATGGCGAAATTAATTGGAACAAATCAGCTACGGAAATTAACAACCTGATAAGGGCTGTGACGGAACCTTATCCTGGGGCATTTACTTTCCTGGGTGAGCGCAAGATGACTATCTGGCGGGCTTCCGTGCTGAATAAAGCGCATAACAAACAGCCAGGCACTATATTATCTGTGGCTCCGCTGATGATTGCCTGTGGTCAGGGTGCGCTGGAAATTATGAGTGGGCAGAATGAATCCGGTCTGTATGTTCAGGGGACGCGTCTGGCGGCAGAGATGAGCATTGTGACTGATATCCGTGTCGGCCCAAAGTCAACCTCTCAAATTAGCCACCGTAAGCGTGTATTAATTCTGGGTGTGAATGGTTTTATCGGTAATCATCTGACAGAGCGCCTGTTGCGTGATGGCAACTATGATATCTACGGTATGGATATCGGTTCTTCTGCCATTGAGCGCTTCATTGGTAACCCACGTTTTCACTTCATTGAAGGTGATGTCAACATCCATACTGAATGGATCGAGTATCACATCAAGAAGTGTGATGTGGTTCTGCCGTTGGTGGCTATTGCAACCCCGATTGAATATACCCGTAACCCACTGCGCGTATTTGAACTGGATTTCGAAGAGAATCTAAAGATTGTTCGTTATTGTGTTAAATACAATAAACGGATTATTTTCCCATCCACATCAGAAGTTTACGGCATGTGTGATGATAAAGAGTTTGACGAAGATGACTCTCGTCTGATTGTTGGTCCGATTAACAAACAGCGCTGGATCTATTCTGTATCCAAACAATTATTGGATCGAGTTATCTGGGCATATGGTGAGAAAGAAGGACTTAAATTCACGCTGTTTCGTCCATTTAATTGGATGGGGCCACGTTTGGATAACCTGAACTCTGCGCGTATTGGCAGTTCCAGAGCGATCACACAACTGATATTGAACTTAGTTGAAGGCTCACCGATCAAGCTGGTGGATGGTGGAGAACAGAAACGCTGTTTTACTGATATTAATGATGGTATTGAAGCGCTATTCCGGATTATTGAAAACCGTGGTGGGTTGTGTGACGGTCAAATTGTCAATATTGGTAATCCGACTAACGAAGCCAGTATTCGCCAGTTAGCAGAAATGTTACTTGATAGTTTTGAGAATCATGAGTTGAGAGGTCATTTTCCGCCGTTTGCCGGATTCAAAAAGATTGAAAGCGGAAGTTACTACGGTAAAGGCTATCAGGATGTTGAACACCGTAAGCCCAGCATTAAAAATGCGCAACGGCTGCTGGGTTGGAAACCAACCATTGAAATGAAACAGACGATCAATGAAACATTGGATTTCTTCCTGCGTGGTGAAGTGGAAGAATTAGGGAAAAACGCATGAAACAAGTTGGCTTGAGAATTGATGTGGACACCTATCGGGGAACCTTTGAAGGGGTACCGCGGTTGCTTAACATCTTGGCAAAGCATCAGATTCAGGCCAGTTTTTTCTTTAGTGTCGGGCCGGATAATATGGGACGTCATTTATGGCGTCTTTTACGGCCGAAATTCTTATGGAAAATGTTGAGATCAAATGCGGCATCTTTGTATGGTCTTGATATCTTACTGGCGGGTACTGCATGGCCGGGTAAGAAGATAGCCAGGGACTTAGGCTATCTGATGAAGCAAACGTTGGATGCAGGCCATGAAGTTGGTTTGCATGCATGGGATCATCAGGGCTGGCAGGCGAAAGTTGGCCGCTGGTCTGAGGCTCAGTTAACCGAGCAGGTTAAACTAGGAGTGGAGGCTTTGGTACAGGCGACCGGCCAACGGGTAACGTGTTCCGCTGTTGCTGGCTGGCGGGCGGATGAACGCGTACTTGCGGTAAAGCAGCGGTTTGGTTTTGATTACAACAGTGATTGCCGGGGGACGCATCCATTCAGGCCCATGTTACCTGATGGGACTATTGGCACTGTGCAAATTCCGGTGACGTTGCCAACTTATGATGAAGTGATAGGAATTCAGGTCAAAGATGAAGATTTTAACCGGTTTATCCTTGATGAAATAAAAAACAGCCAGGGAATTCCGGTATATACCATCCATACGGAAGTGGAAGGGATGTCCAAATCCACAGAATTTGCAGCTCTGCTGGAAATGGCTCACCGGGAAAACATACAATTTTGTGCATTGAGTCATCTGCTGCCTGAAAATATACAGCGAATTCCTGTAGGAAGAATCGTTCGTTCCGAATTTCCCGGCAGAGAAGGGTGGTTAGGATGTCAACAAGAGGTTTAACTTATCTATGTTAAATAACCGGGCGTGTAAAGTAGGGGCCTTTTTGATGGCTCTTTTTTTTGCCCTTACCTATTTATTACCCCTTAATGGCCGTCTGTTGTGGCAGCCAGATGAAACCCGTTATGCAGAAATTAGTCGTGAAATGCTGCAACGAGGAGATTGGATTGTTCCGTATTTACTGGATATTCGTTATTTTGAAAAGCCGGTAGCGGGTTATTGGATTAATAATATTAGCCAATGGATTTTTGGTGAGAATAACTTTGCTGTCCGTTTTGGATCCGTTTTCTGTATTTTCATCAGTACAATTTTATTATATCGGCTTGCTATGATGATGTGGCAGGACCGGCATATTGCTTTTGCCACCAGTTTGATTTATATCTCAATGTTTCTGGTTTTGGCGATTGGCACTTATAGCGTGCTTGATCCGATGTTCTCTTTGTGGATGACAGCGGCCATGGTGTGCAGTTTCTGGGCATTAAAAGCCGATTGTACCCGGCAGCGGGTTATAGCATATTTGGTGCTTGGTTTATGTTGTGGTATGGGCTTTATGACGAAAGGGTTTCTGGCCCTGGCCGTTCCGGTGATTGCTATGTTGCCGATTGTCATTTATCAGAAACGGCTCCGGCAAATAATATGCTTTGGTCCGCTTGCCATTATTTCTGCGATAGCAATTAGTTTACCGTGGGTCATTGCGGTTGCTCTGCGTGAGCCTGATTATTGGCACTATTTCTTCTGGATTGAACATATTAAGCGTTTCTCAGCCGATGATGCCCAACATATAGCACCATTCTGGTATTACATACCGATTCTGATCCTTGGGGTGATCCCGTGGCTTGGATTATTGCCTGGGGCTGTGATTAAAGGCTGGAAAGAGAGAAAATCTCATCCTGAAATGTTTTTTCTGCTTTGCTGGTTTGCTGTGCCATTATTATTTTTCAGTATTGCAAAAGGAAAACTGCCGACTTACATCTTGCCCTGTATGGCACCATTGGCAATGATGATGGCTAAATTGGGTGTAGATTGTGTAAAAAATGGCAAGATGAGGTTATTGAAGATCAATGGAATGGTTAACGTATTCATTGGTCTGTTGGCGGTAATGGCTTTGTTTGCTATGGAAGCCGTGACAAAACATGCTTTATACCAGCCATCAGAATGGTCGAAATGGGTCTTAGCGATTGTTGCCTTTGGGATCTGGGCAATTATTGGCTATCTGTGTTTCATGCTGAATGGGAAATACTGGTTGTGGGCGGCATTTTGCTCTATTGTTGTCAGTCTGACGATTGGTAATGCTTTGCCTGAAAATATCATTAACTCCAAATTGCCTCAGAGTTTTATTAACCTGCATCGTCAGGAGCTTGCAGACAGTCGATATATTGTATCGGAAAGTGTTGGCCTTGCGACCAGTGCTGCATGGGAGATGAAACGCAGTGATATTTATATGCTTGAGCGTTTTGGTGAACTGGAATACGGTTTGAATTATCCGGATAGCCGATACCGGCATATTAACGATAAAGATTTTCCGCAATGGCTGGAAAAAGCCCGTAAAGAAGGCCGGGTATCAGTACTTTTTCATTTGTATAAAAATGAAGAATTACCTGACTTACCAAAAGCAGATCAAGTCAGCCGTAATTACCGCTTCGTTATTATGGTCTATGAGAAACGCCCATGATAAGTTTTGCTTTGCTGTTGCTGGTCAGCCTGATGACCTGTGCTGGTCAGCTATGTCAGAAACAGGCTGTGATATGCTGGCAGAATGATGCTGGTAACAAGAAAGCATTAGCGCTGAAATGGTTGGTAGGGGCGGTGATTCTGTTAGCTGCTGGGATGTTATTTTGGCTGCGTTTGTTACAGATATTGCCGTTGGGAATAGCTTATCCCATGTTGAGTATCAATTTTATTATGGTCACTTTAGCGGGGAAATTTCTCTATCAGGAAAAAGTAGGCAGAAAACATTGGAGTGGGGTTGCTTGTATTATGTTGGGGATTTTGTTGATGAGCCTGAATGAATGAAAGGTTATATTTGGGGATTAGCCAGCGTATTATTGGTGACAATAGCACAGCTATTACTGAAATGGGGCGTTGTAAATTTGCCGGCATTGAACCTTGGCTTGCATTGGTTTGATCTTGAGTGGTTATGGGATAATCGTAATTCTCTCGTGACGATAATGGCTGGTCTGGCTGGGTATCTGTTATCTATGCTATGTTGGTTATTTACACTGAAATATTTGCCATTAAATAAAGCTTATCCATTAATAAGCCTGAGTTATGTATTTGTTTATTTCATGGCGGCTATATTGCCCTGGTTTAATGAAACAGTCACCTTGTTGAGAACAGCAGGTGTAATTTTCATTTTATTTGGTGTCTGGTTGATTAGCCGTCCAGAACGGATAACCAAATAAATACTTAGCTCTTCTGCTTGAAAGACAGCCTTGTTTTTTGATTGGGGTCTGGATAGAGTTAGCGTATTTTGCGGGTTCTGTGAGGTGAGGTTGATGACAATAAGAATAAAAGAGCTGTTGTTGTTACTCAGCCTGTTACTCATTGGTTGTTCCAGCCATACCCCCAGAACTCAGGCACCTGCGTTAAAAACGGCGCTTTCTGATCCCATCATGGTGATTGCTCAACTTAAAGAGCAGCTTAATCAATGGTACGGTACACCCTATCATTATGGTGGGATAGATCGTAGGGGAGTCGATTGCTCTGGTTTTGTTTACCGTACATTCAGTGACCGGTTTGATATTCAATTACCTCGTACTACCCGTGGGCAAGTAGGGTTAGGAACCCGCATTGATAAAGATGATTTAATGCCGGGTGATTTAGTTTTTTTCAAAACAGGCAGTGGTGAACATGGGTTACATGTTGGTATTTATGATGCCAATAATGAATTTATTCATGCATCAACCCATAAAGGTGTAACCCGCTCATCCATGAATAACGTTTACTGGAGAAAAGCTTTTTGGCAAGCCCGCAGGATTTAACGGAAAAACAGGTAAAATTTTTAATCAGTAAAGGTGTTTTCCCACCCCGTGTTTTTCGGCGGCGGTTATTAAATGATTTTACCGATTTATTTAAACACTATTTAAATAGATGTCGATCGGTAAGCTGTTTTTTTTCGGTGATCCGTTAACTGAGGATAAAAAACAGGTATCCATTAATGCCAGATTTTGAAAAGGTGCAGAATACCATTTAAAAGCACGAAAACAGATGTATTAAAGCTTTTATATAAAAGACGGATTTAACTATAAGTGCAGTTTTTTAAATGACATTAACCATTAACAGAAAACCTAAAATAAATCAGCGAGAAAAAGAATATTATCCGAAAAAACATAACAGGGTATCTTTATACCACCAGGCTATTTACGGATTGATTTATGAAGATAAAAGACTGATAAAAACTTTTCATACTTGCAAATAAAACAACGCCAGTAAAGATAAAAAGCGAATTGGTTAAACGTAAAATACAATGTACCATGATGATTAAATTTAATAAAAACCAAGGGTTAAAAGCAGTAAAAACAACGGATAAAACTTTATTATACAAGTTAAAACCAGAGGTTGAAAAAGGATTTTTAATAACAGTTTAAAACCTGCCCATTATAAAATGATTTTACCGATTTATTTAAACACCATTTAAATAGATGTCGAGCGGTAAGCTGTTTTTTCGGTGATCCGTTAACTGAGGATAAAAAGCAGGCATCCATTAATGCCAGATTTTGAAAAGGTGCAGAGTAACTAAAAACGGTTTATTCCCTGTCCTGTCATGACTATTTAAAACCACGAAAACAGCTGGATTAAAGCTTTTATATAAAAGACGGATTTAACTATAGGTGCAGTTTTTTAAATGACATTAACCATTAACAGAAAACTTAAAATAAATCAGCGAGAAAAAGAATATTATCCGAAAAGACATAACAGGGTATCTTTATACCATCAGGTTATTTACGGATTGATTTATGAAGATAAAAGACTGATAAAAACTTTTCATACTTGCCAGTAAAACAACGCCAGTAAAGATAAAAAGCGAATGGGTTAAACGTAAAATACAATGTACCATGATGATTAAACTTAATAAAAACCAAGAGTTAAAAGCAGTAAAAACAACGGATAAAACTTTATTATACAAGTTAAAACCAGAGGTTGAAAAAAGGTTTTTAATAACAGTTTAAAACCCGCCACTGCTGCCATTAATGGCTGTGCTTATTCTTGAGCTTGCGATGGAATTATGAGCATATCCACGATGACAACCATGAAAGAATCAGGTCAACGTTAAATAGCCTGAGTCCAGTGGAGCTCCAGACTCAGGTATCATTAGCTGCCTAGATTTACTATTTTTACTAAGGTGATTTTCTCCTCAAAAAAATACATTCTGGAATATCGTTATATATATATTTCATCTCCCAAATTAAGCAAGCTAATCTGACCATAATTATAAAAAATAAAACTAAAGCCAATGACACATTGCTCAATTTCAGAGTAAATAGTATTAAAACAAGATAATTTCTGGCCTATCAATCCATTGAATATTGAATATTGAATGTTGAATGTTGAATGTTGAATGTTGAATGTTGAATGTTGGGATATATCCTTAATTATTTGTTTCCCGTATTCACCTAAGTCACCATCGATCATCGGCTTATTGCATACAACTAGTGATGAGCCGTCTTGACCGCAAGATATCTTCCTTGATATACCCGCCCCTTCAAATTCGAAAAATAATTCTTGAGGATACTCTATATCCTCTACATGCAGCATATAGACTAATCCCTGAACAGATTTAAGACGGTTGCCAATAATGCCTATTCCCCAATCATGGGATTCTTTAGATATAATATTCAACGAGATTCTCCTTTTAGGGCGTTTTTGACAGAAGTATTATTAACCCCATCTTTTAGGATAGTAATAAAAGTTCCGTCTGGTTTAGTAACAGCATCATTCCCCTTTATTTTGAAGAACACATCACCTCTTGTTCCATTAGGGCCCTGTCCAGCAAAAACTCCTAGGATTGTTTTATCTGCGTTGTTACCTATAAGATAATTTAATGCGCTCTCAGCCTCTACAAAGCCTTTAATATCACCGATAACAGGCACGAAGTCAGTACCAAAACTGATAATCTCTCCGGCTTGCTTACACGCCTCCGGTGACTGCTGACAAAAGGCTCTCTTTTTCTCCTCGTAAGCTTTGATTGTACCCAGTTTTTCTTTCTCTGCTGCGGACAGAAGGTGTGCCAGCGAATTATAGACAATAACGATTTCCTCGGTATTAGCACTACTGTTAGCGCCGCCAGTTCTGCGGCCAATGCGTCCAAGGTTAAATGGCCTGAGTCCGGTAGTTCTGGACTCAGGTATGATTAGTTGCTAAATGTAACCTATCCAACTTTATGAGGTCAGTTCACACGGGCCGGGATCTTTTTTAACGTAACCAGAATGGCGGATCATCTGGGCTTAAAGTATCGTATTGTTCTAAAGGCCGATGTTTATCGTTGAAATATAAAGGCATATCTGTAATAACCACCTTTAACGGCTCATATTGGTAGCCAGGATAAGATTTAAATTCTTCATACATAACTTCCGCAGACTCAAGACATTCTAAAAATGCACTAAAAAAACGTGAGAATACATCCGAAAGCATTAGTAATTTAGAATTCAACTTACTCTTTTCAGGATCGACTAGAATAGTCTGATCCCATTCAATAACTGAACTTGGCAGTTCCATAAATAGCCGCCTTACTTGCATCATCTGCTCTTTAGCAACTTCTACGTCTTCTAGACGTAAATAGCGTTTGTAGAGTCTATCTGTCAAAAGATGCCAATTTTGTTTTGGATATTTCCATTCAACAAAGAGTTTCAAACATTCAAAAAACAATGCTACATCATTGACTGTACCTAGCTCTACTATAAGAGCTCCTCCACTAAATCCTATATGCCTCATTCCGCTTTAAACCTGATTAATGAAGGGTGTATTGCACCGTTTGATTTTTTAACGATACCCCGACTGATTTCAGCTTGTTGTTTAGCTGTTACTATTTGCCCTCGAATATCAATAATAACCTCCTGTCTCATCCCCGCAGGTAAATTCTTCTGCCGTTCAATCGCCTGTTTAGCAACATTGTTAATCAGGCCATTTTTATTCGTTGCAATGTTATAGTTTTTCACTTCAACACTGCAAACATTACCCTGACACCAGTCTGGGCGAACGCTGCCTTTAGTGCCATAGGGGACTTCCTTACCCTCTTTAAATGTTACCTGACCATTCCAGCCATCCCCCAAATCTTTTCCCACATCAATTTCTGACTGTCTGTGACCCGGGCGTGATACTGAGGCTATTTCATCACTGGCCTTATTGATAAGCTTAGAAGCTTCCTCAACGTCGCTTTTTTGTAAGGCTTTCTCTGCCGCTTTGATAGTTTTTCCGGCGGCATCACCTGCACCGGGGATAATGGCTATCGCGGCTACCAGATAATCTAATGCGCTCTCAGCCTCTACAAAACCTTTAATATCCCCGATAACCGGCACGAAGTCAGTACCAAAGCTGATAATCTCTCCGGCTTGCTTACACGCCTCCGGTGACTGCTGACAAAAGGCTCTCTTTTTCTCCTCGTAAGCTTTGATTGTACCCCGTCTTTCTTTCTCAGCCGCAGACAGAAGGTGTGCCAGCGAATTATAGACAATAACGATTTCCCCGGCACTAGCACCACTGTTAGCACCTTCTGCGCTATTAGTCGCAATCGCACCAGCCACGCCGCCGATAATTTTACCGCCAGCCTGAATGCTCATTGGGTCGCTGAACGTTTTATCCAGCGTGATTGCTGCCAGTTCTGCTGCCAACGCACCCGCCGCCGCCCCTTTGGCATTGCCACCACCTATCTCGGCAGCCAGAGCGGATACCGCAGCATGGCTAATCGCTTTACCCGGCACACCAAGAATTTGGCCGTTATTGCCAATCAGATTGGCCCCTTCCGCATTCATCTGGCTGCCAATATTAGACAGCAAAGCCGTGGTGAAATTGTCTTTAAAACTGCCGCCATTAATCGTTGTCCCCAGACTGGCA